>JAALKB010000071.1 GCA_011088265.1 Gammaproteobacteria bacterium | reverse complement strand
CCTCCAGAGACAGCCTCACTTATCGCCAGCCCAATTGGTGGAAACCTGTCATTGATGAAGGCAAGCGAATACGCAATGAAGTGGGGTTAATGGAATTTTCCGCAATGGCCAAATTCGAAGTAACCGGCCCCGGCGCAACAAACTGGTTGAACCGGGTCATGGCCAACACATTGCCTCGGATTGGGCGGATGGCATTGGCACCGATGTTGTCACATCATGGCCGTATTGCTGGAGATTTTTCTATTTCAAGATTTGACGAAAACCGCTATTTCGTACTTGGGGCTGATTATATGCAGCTTGCTTTTATTCGATATTTCAAAATGTCTTTGCCAGAGCGAGGCGTTAAAATTACTAATGTATCCGACGACTATGCCGGCCTACATATATGCGGACCCAATGCCCGCACATTGATTGGCCGCATTGCGAAACGGCAAATGGACAACGCCCATTTTCCCTTTATGTCCGCAGCTGAAATGGCCCTTGGCAATATCGACGACGTTAAAGTGATGCGGGTTTCCTTTACTGGGGAAACCGGCTATGAAATGTATCTACCAAAGGCACAGCAGCTTGCGCTTTTTGATTTATTATATCGGGAAGGCCAGCCGCTTGGGATTGGACTGGTAGGTACTCGCTCATTGATGCAAACCCGGCTGGAAAAAAGTTTTCCAGCATGGGCATTGGAGTTATCTCTCGATTACACTGCTATTGAAGCCGATATGGACCGATTCGTTAAACCCGATAAAGGTGACTTTATCGGTCGTGATGCATTCTTGAACAGCGCTCCCCCGAGAGAAAGATTTTGTTGTTTTACAGTAGATGCCCGAAGCCTTGCTATCTGGGGTGATGAAGCAGTCTTCCTGGACGGCGAAGCAGTAGGCTATATTACGTCTGGCGGCTATGGTCCCTCGGTGGAACAGCATATTGCACTTGGTTATGTAAACTACGATGCCTATCGATCCGGTGGACATTATTCTGTCGAAATCCTGGGACAGCTATACGATGCACAACTAGAGCTTGAACCTTTGTACGACCCTGATGGGTCAAGGATGAGGGGGTAATATGAGCCTTTTATGGGAACCAGTCTATTCCCCCTATTCGAGGAGAAAGCATCATGTCACGCCGACGAAATAGTACTCGAAACACACGCAGATCCAACCGAAATCAGGAGCTAGCACAACTTCCCTTTACGCCGCTCACAAACCCCTATCCGGCGATGGAAATTCTTTCTGATGACCAGTTGGAAACCATTCACCAAGCCAGTCTCAGGATTCTGCGTGATATCGGGTTGCGCGTCGATAGTCCAACTGCTCTGAAACTATTAACTGATTTACGAGCGGATGTTGATCATGATACCAATCGTGTACGCTTTGACCCTGAATTGGTTGAGGAGATGCTGAAAGGACTACCCTCTGAATTCACCATTCATGCACGCAATCCGGAAAAGACTGTACGAATGGGCGGTAATTCCATTGTTTTTGCCAGCGTCTGTGGCCCCTCTTTTGTTTCCGATCTGGAAAGAGGTCGTCGCGCTGGCACCACAGAAGACATGGAAAATTTTGTCAAGCTCACTGGTAGTCTCAATATCTTCCATCATGAAGGCGGCAGTGGTATCGAGCCCCTGGATCTGCCGCCGGAAACGCGCCACCTTGATATGATGTACGCCCAGATCACTCTGACAGACAAAGGTTGGCAACCCAATTGGCTCAACACCGCTAGCCGTGCCCGTGACTGTATTGAGATGGCGAAGATTGCACTGCAAACCGATGATGAAGGGTTGCGCAAAAAACCTGGTATTGTTGGCGGATTAAACACCAACTCACCCTTACTGTTTGACGAAGGACAGGCCGACGGCATGCGCATTTTTGCTGAAGCCGGCCAGCCAGTCCATATCACCCCATTTACACTGGCGGGAGCAATGGCACCGGCCACGGTGGCGGGTGCGGTAACCCAACAAAACGCAGAGGCATTGGGTTGTATCGCGTTGACTCAGGCTGCGGTTCGCGGCGCCCCCACTTTTTACGGACATTTCACTTCGAATGTCGACATGCGCACCGGCTCCCCGGCATTCGGCACACCTGAGTATGCCCAATCCGTAATCATGTCCGGACAGCTAGCGCGACGCTATAATCTGCCGCTACGATCGTCCAGCACTACAGCATCGGCCTGTGTCGATTTACAAGCCACCTACGAAAGCGACATGTCGATAAATGCCTGTATACAAGCCCATGCAAACAATGTCATGCACGCTGGAGGCTGGCTTGAAGGTGGTCTAACCTGTTCATTTGAAAAACTGATTCTCGATGCTGAGTTGTTACAGATGCAAGCAGCATTTTTGCAGCCGGTTGTGGTCGACGAAGATAGCCTGGGACTCGATGCAATCGCCGAAGTAGGACCCGGCGGACACTTTTTTGGCACTTCACATACCCTTGAGCGATACGAAAATGCGTTTTATCAACCGATACTGTCGGACTGGCGAAACTTCGAAGCCTGGCAGGAAGACGGTGCCAAAAACGCCACCCAACGAGCCAATGAAATTTGGAAGAGCCTACTAAACGACTATGAGAAACCATCCATAGACGTCGCTATCGAAGAAGAATTACAAGCCTACATGGCCCGCCGAAAACAGGAAATTGCCGATGCCCGTTGATATAGAGCCCATTGATATAGAACTGGGTGCGCATAACCTGCTGCTGCAATGTGCAAGGATCAAGGTTGGTGAGCGGCTATTGCTGGTGAGCGAACAGGGTCAGGCCCCATTTTTTGATTCGCAGTTATGCGATGATGTGGCAGCAGTCGCGGCATCCCTGGGTATTCCCACCAGCATTGTTCTGGCCGAGCCCGGTGACGATGCAACAACATTTCCACAAAGCGTGATTAATGCGATGGAGTTCGCTGAGATTACTATCTTCTTTTCACATCTCGGTGATCAGGTTCGGTTCATCGATAGCCCGGGACCAGGTCGAAAAATTGTGGCTTATACACTGTCGAGAGAATATCTCGGTTCGCCATTCGCAACGATGGACTATCGGAGCATGCAAAAAATTCATGATCATTTATTGCATAACATCCGTAATGCCCATCGGTATCACATTGAAGCTAACAACGGAACCTCTCTAAGCGCAGTAGTTCCGACAGATTCAAGTGATGACCCACCCACAGTTATCGAATTCACCCTCGACCTGTTTCCGGTTATGATTTTTCCGCCGGTTAATTGTCATGAATTGAATGGGCGTCTGGTGTTGGAAAACTTTTTGTTGTCTTCATCCACACGGGCCTATCAGGACAGTGTGTTGCGACTTACCTCGCCGATAGTTGCTGAAATAGAGAACTCTCGCATTGTCAATCTGGATAGAGACGCCGCTCTAATTCAGCAGTTTCGTGAACAGCTTAAGCGGGCAGCCGCGATCACCGGCGGCGACCCTTACCGCCTTAATTCCTGGCATACCGGGATCAATCCAAATACTTTTTACCGCGGTGATCCGTACCAGGATCTGGAACGATGGGGTACCGTTGCTTATGGATCGCCACGTTACACCCATATCCATGGGGCAGGCCATGATCCTGGAGACGTCAGTTTTCAATTATTCGATGCCAGCATCAAATTCGATGACAAAGTATACTGGGATAGGGGCCGGTTCGTATTCCTGGACCAACCGGAAGTAGCGGCCTTGATGACAGACTCCAGTACACCGATACCCAGCTCATCAGCACACTTAAGTATCGGATTGTGATCCACATTTATCTGGCCGAAATCAATTCGACCAGCCCATATCATACGACCAGACAATACGACTCATTAAATGAGGATAAAATAATGAATGATAATTCCGATAGTACCCGCCCCTGTTGGATAGACACTATCGACCCGGATGACGCTTCCCCGGAGCTCGCGGCGATGTACACGCAGGTTGGCGCTGTGCACAACAAGATACACAACCTCTACCGTGCGTTTTCGCTACAGCCTCAACCATTACTTGCGGCTGACCAACACTATCGGGATATCCTGCACAATGAAAATAATCACTCAGCCCCGTGGTTCCTTGAGCTGTTAGCTACCCAGGCCGCGATACTGGCTAAATGTCACTATGCCTTTGCCAATCACGGCGCCAACTTCAAGGCACTTCTGGGCGACGATGATCTAGGCGAATTAATGCTACAGGCAGTGCATGACGATTCTTACGAGGGTAACCCGATCTTTGACGAAAAGCAGGCTGCCTTGCTTAAGTATGCAGCGAAACTTTGCCGTAGCCCCGAAGCGATGTGCGAGGGGGATGTGCAAAACCTACGCATCGTGCGAGTCAGTGACACCGAAATTCTTGACGCCGTACAGTCAAGTGCCTCTTTCGCTTACTGGGTACGTTTTATCAATGCCCTTGGTGTACAACTCGGTAACGAAGTTGTCGGTAAATATTAGAATTCGAATATTGGAATTCTAATACTGGTTCAGCACATCCGCCCAACGACCACGGGACTCGATACCCTTACAAATTGAGAAAACGGGCCTATCCAAGTACTTCACGAATGCGTTGATTAACACGTTCGGTCATGTCTTTTGCTCCGGCATTCAACCACGCATCAGCATCAGATCGTTCACACAAGCCTGGATACCAGTTTTCAGTCATGAATCGATCCTGAGTATGTTGATCGGTAAGGAATTCATTATTTTTCGCCGATCGTAATACCACCTCAAAGGCAATGGAGTCAGCCGTAACTTCGACACCGGTTGCCATCTTACTCGACCAACCGATTAATTCATCGCATAGGGTAAGTAGTTGTATCGACCCTGTGCGCCCTCCCGACAAAAATCCAAGGTTATGCACAAAAGGTGTTCCGGCCAACGCCGCGATAGCAAGATTGGCACCGACTTCCGCCGCCGCCTGAGTATCGAACTGATGGGAGTCCGAGCAACCTCCACCAACCCAGGAAGGGATACCGATAAAGCGGAAATAATCACTCGCACCAAGACCTGACATCATATATTCGGGAGAACCATAAGCCAGATTGGCTTGACGCAGGTCCATCGGTAAAATCGCCGAGCCACTCATAACCGGCGCCCCAGGTTCAACCATTTGATGGATAACCATACCGGCAATTGCTTCTGCGGATGATTGCGCAATAGCTCCAGCATTTGAAATAGGGCAGGACATACCGGGAAATGTGGCTGGATAGCAAACTGTGGGAATACGCCACCGAGCGCAATTGATTAGCCGCAAGCATAATTCCTCAGGTAGTTTAAGCGGTGAAATCGGACCCATTAACTCAAGACAAACTGGCTTGTCTGCCATTCGTTGCCACCCACCTGTCATATCGGCAACCAGATTCAACATGCGCTCCTGAATAACTTCGTCGTGGGCGAGTAATGCCGCTGGCTTTGAACAATTTTCATACATCGCACGTACGGTCTCGACTACTTCATCTTCAGGGGCCACTTCGCTTGGATAACCGAGGGAACAAACCATATCAAGGTTAGGTAGCTGTTCGCACAGTTTTGCAGTATCACGAATATCATCGAGACGGCAGGGGCGCAGCTCGTTGTTACGAAAATCAAGAATACGTACACAGTTATGCCCCGGGCAATAACTTGCCATCGGGCTACTGGTATCTACTTTAACGTTGCCATCATGGTCATAAAGGACAATCCTGTTAGGAATCGAGCTGATTGTCTGCTCGATCAAATCCTCCGGCAAGTGAATATATCCCTGGTTATCCTGCCAGCAATCCTTAATTGCTAGTAACTGCTTACAAGTGGGTTCATGCTCGATTATGACTCCGACTTTCCACAGTATTTTTTTTACTGCAGCATGAATCATTGCCGAACGCGATGCATCTACCAACTCTAGTCTGGTGCATTTCTCTAGCCTGGTAGATTTAGAAGCCGCGCTGACTTTTCGTTTTGCTTTTAGCTGACGACTACTCCGACCACGCCTTTGACTCTTACTGGTGTGATCTCCTGATTCCATCCTGTTCATGGAATTCTAATTGTCAACAATGTCAGCAATACAATAGTCATCCGAATAAGTCAGCAACGGCGAACTTATTTTATTAGCCAGTCATTGACCAGCGTTCAATCAGCTTGTAACCATCGAACTCCCAGTTACCGGCCACCGTTTCAGGTACAACGACATTTTTGGTGCTGGCCGAAATATGATTCGCGAATGCATGAATAACAGAGCCGCAATCATCTCGACATATAGCCTGCATTTCGTAATACATTTCTCGACGCAGGTTATCATCAGTTTCGGCTCGCGCAGTAACCAGCAACTTGTTGAACCGATCATTTTTCCAATAGCTCTCATTCCAGTTCGATGTCGCGGAGTAGCCTTGCGTGAACATCCAGTCTTCAGTTGGACGACCGCTCCAGTAACTCGCGCACCAAGGATGTTTGAGCCAAACATCTGACCAATAGCCATCATCAGGCACACGCTTGGGTGTCAGTTCGATACCTGAGCGCTTGGCGTGTTCACTGAACAATACCGATGTATCCACTGCGCCTGCGTACAGCCCATCCGAGGCGCTTAGCTCAACTTTGAGTTCGCTTAGCCCAGCCTGTTTCAGATGCCATTTGGCTTTTTCAGGATCATATGCTCGTTGCTCGAGATCACCGTTATAGTAACGATTCGCTGGAGATATAGGATGATCATTACCCAGGGTGCCGTGGCCAT
This sequence comes from Gammaproteobacteria bacterium, assembly GCA_011088265.1. Lineage (GTDB taxonomy): Bacteria > Pseudomonadota > Gammaproteobacteria > Arenicellales > Poriferihabitantaceae > WLWV01. The sequence continues at coordinate 10,619 of JAALKB010000071.1, read as the reverse complement.
TCAATATTTTATTAAGCACATCTTCGCGATCAATCGACAGTTTGAGCGCCATGCGAACATGATTATTATCAAACGGCGCCAGATCGGTTCTCATCGGAAAAGTGTAATGCTGGGTACTGACAACGTCGAGTACGTCAATACTCTTATTACGCGCGAGTCTATCGGCAGAGACCGAGTCAACGTCACCGACAACATCAACCGCACCGGTCACCAGAGCGTTCAGCCGGGCCGTAGCGTCTGCAATGGTTAAAATTTCGGTTGAATCAACCCAGGCGCGATCAGACATATAGTAATTTGGATTTCGGGTATATCGGGAAAATTGACCCGGCTCAAAAGCATCGAGTTTATAAGCACCACAACCGATATCGAACTGTTCAACCTTGCCATCTCTGGAGGGTAGAATTGACAGTGAACTGGCACTCAGTATGACCGGAAAATCGACACTGGCGCTTTTTAACTTCATCTTTACGCTGTTCGGGCCATCCCTGGTGATCTCCACAACCTCTTCCATAAAAGACTTCATCGCTGAATCGGATTCATCACCGCGATGACGCTCTAATGATACGATCACATCCTCCGGCGTCACTGTCTTACCGTTGTGAAACTCAACTCCTTGTCGTAACTTGAAAATCCACTCGGAAGGATCGTTACCGGTCTCAAAAGACTCCGCCAACAATGGCACCAGATTTCCATCAGGAGCGACTTCGGTTAGGCAGCTGTGTATCGTCGAAAATAGAAAATTAGTGTGCCCACTAGTCAACTGATTCGGGTTGAGCTGGTCAGCGCTAGAACCCTGCACGGTTGCCACCCGAAGGTGACCACCACGCTTTGGTGCAGCAATGGCATTATTACTGATTAGGCCCCCAGGAATTGCAGAGGCCAAGCCAAGTGCACCCGCTTTTTGAATGAATTCACGTCTTGAAATCTCACCTTTTTGCATACCCGAGACCAATTTATCGAATGGTTTCATAACTTCTCCACAATGTTTTGGAAATGTTTTTAGTTTGGCAGATACCGCAACCCAATGTAGTTGGTCTGGATTTACAGGTTCGTATAATGAGTTACGACGTATTTCGGACAGTCAGTTTCTTGATTATCAGCGACTACTATTAAACTATCTGTGATCTCAGAAGTAAACCCCCTGATACCGGGTTGATTTATCTATGTTTTATCATTACTCTGCCCAAACTGTTTCAGACTCTTCTAATCTGTGATCTCAAATCTAATTATAGTTAACGAAATCACTCATCTGGCATCGGTTTCAGCTATCTCAAATCCTTTTTCCATCCGTACCCGACACTCAGGTTTTGCCTTTTTCTTTTTGTTGCAAAACCTGCCCCGGGGTATGCTGCTATCGGTTGTTCCTCTTCAGGCGTTGCACCTGATGGATAATACTAAAGATACCAGCACACTTTTATTTATGGTTGCTATCGGAGGCATCATCGCCGCCTTAGGCCAACCTCTGATTATCAAACGCATTGGAGTTTATCGCGCCTTTCTTGTTTCCTGCGCTGCAATGATCCTTTCCGCAGTATTAATGTCCTTCGATCAGGTCTACCTGTTCTCCATCGGTTTGTTTAGCCATACTTTTGCAATTGCTGCAGCGGAAGTCACATTAACACTACTGGTACTGGCGAGAATTCCACGCAGTGAACTTACCAGCTTCGAACCGGTACGGATACTCGCGACGGTTCTGGCATTGACGATTGGTCCTTTTCTGGGGGTTTATTTAGGACAGGTGATATTGCATGAACTCCCATTTATTATTAGTGCGGTCTCAATGTTGATATCGTTGATCTATTTTCATCGACTTGGTTTACAACGACTCGAAATCCGCACTTCCACCAACACCAGCGTCAACCCCGTCAAACATTTGTTACGATATTTCAAGCAATCTCGACTCCGACTCGCCTATGGCCTGGTGATGGCCCGCTCCTGCTGGTGGACCATGTTTATCATTTACACTCCCATTTACGCGTCACAAACCGGACTCGGTGAGTTATTCGGCGCGGCGATCGTTTCATTCGGTACCGCCTGGACGCTATCGGTGCCTCTATGGGGTTGGGTTGCTCGTCAATACGGGGTTCGTCGATTATTGACGGTGGCCTTTATTGTCACGGGTTCATTATGCTTCAGTGTCTTCTTTCTGGCGGAGATGCCCGTAGTGGCTTCAGTATTGCTGGTCTTTACCGCGCTCGGTACTACTATGCTCGACGGTGTTGGTAATGTGTTATTTTTCCGAGCCGTAAGACCCTTTGAGTTATCTGAAATGTCGGCTGTTTTTGTCACTTATCGTGACACTGGACAAATCCTGACACCCGGGTTGTTCGCTATTTTGTTGAGCTATTTCGCCCTACCAGTGGTATTTCTCACCGCAGGGGTATGGATGTTCAGCGCCGCATGGTTTTGTCGGTTTGTCCCCAAAAGATTGCGGTAAAGGGAATCTGATGGGCTGGCAAGGAGCTGTTCCTTAAGAACCATTCCATGTCCTATGCTCTATGTTCTATGTCTTAAACAGGTCATATAAAAGGGAAAATAGAGATTGCCAATCTTTAGGTAATGCTTAATATTTGCACTACTTAGGTAATAAAAATGTTGGAGATACTCAAAATGAGTGATGTAACCAGGTCAGCCAGTTCTCAAAACAAACCCAGTACAAACTACAACCTGGGCTCCTATCAACGTACTGTGACTGCTCAAAATAAACCGGCTTTAGAGTGGTTTAATCGAGGTCTTGTTTGGATCTATGGCTTTGACCTTGAAATGGCCGGGCGCTGTTTTCGTGAAGCGATTCGCCACGACGATGGCTGCGCGATGGCGTGGTGGGGGCTAGCTTACGCTTCGGGTATCTACTACAACAAACCCTGGCATCGCATGCAAAAGGATGAGCTGATACAAAAACTCAAGCTCACCTACGAAGCCTCCCGGGCGGCGGCGGAACGTATTGGTCAGACTACGTCAACGGAGGCAATGCTGATTCAGGCCCTACAGGCACGTTATCAATCGCCGACTCCCGTATCTGAGTCAGACTACCATCAATGGGATGATGATTATGCTGACGAAATGCGCAGGGTTTATAAGGCTTACCCCGAAGACGACGACGTCTGCGCCTTGCACGCCGAAGCGCTGATGACGCGTACTCCCTGGGCTTTATGGGAATTAACGAGTGGTGAACCCGCTAAAGGCGCTTCAACACTTGAAGCCATTGATGTCCTCGAGACCGCCATGGGACGTATTGAAACAGCCAACGGGGAAGCCCATCCGGGTGTATTGCATATGTATATCCATGTAATGGAAATGTCCCCGGTTCCTGAAAAAGCACTACGCGCCTGCGACCAGCTCCGATTGCTCGCTCCTGACTCAGGCCACCTATGCCATATGCCCTCCCATATTGATGTTCGTTGCGGTCACTTTTACGAAGCTGTCGCCACCAACAACCGGGCCATCGCTGCGGATCGAATTTATCTCGCAAATGAGGGAGCGATGAATTTTCATACTTTATCCCGTATACATAATTTCCATTTAAAAATTTATGCCTCATTATTTCTCGGACAATACCGTAGTGCAATGGACGCCGCCGAGGAACTTATCGCGACGACCCCTGAACAACTATTACGTATCGAGAGCCCGGCTATGGCTGATTGGATGGAAGCATATATTGGGATGAAGGCGCACATTTTTATACGTTTTGGTAAGTGGCAGGAGATCCTGGATGAGCCTTTGCCCAGCGACGCTGATCTATATCGGATGACCACAGCAATCTGGCATTACGCAAAAACCATTGCACACGCAGCGATGGAGAATGTGTCGGCTGCTGTCCAGCAAAGTGCATTATTTTACCAGGCGGTTAGCCGCGTACCCGAGACACGATATATTTTTAACAATACCTGTCTCGATGTTCTTAAAATTGCTGAGCAAATGATGTTAGGGGAAATTGAGTATCGAAAACAGAACTATGACCAGGCATACGATCACTTGCGCCATGCAGTACACCTCGACGACAACCTAAAATACGACGAGCCCTGGGGCTGGATGCAACCCGCACGGCATGCCCTGGGCGCACTACTATTGGAGCAGGGTCATGTTGAACAGGCAAAACAGGTTTATCTCGATGATCTAGGCTTGTCCGATACCCTGGTAAGCACTTCGCAGCACAAAGACAATCTATGGAGTCTGCATGGACTGGTTGAATGCCTCCAACGCGAAGGCGACGTCGAGCAGGCTAAACAAATGCAAGCCCGCCTCAACCTGGCAAAAGCTCGCGCTGATGTACCAATCCTCGCATCCTGTGCCTGTCGACTACAACATCACTGCTGTGACTAGAAAGTCGGAGCACAAGACTTAAAATAATAACGGCATATCCAGTTCGCAAAAAGCTCCCTGCATTCATTGGCTTTCCTGTTTCGCCTTAACACAATTGGATCATTGGCTTAAAGCGAACTAACGCAGCACTACCACAACTGGGATCGCCCGCATGGTGCTCACATGGGCGCTCTCCAATGGAGAAATACTATGAACTCAGTGAGAAAACCCCTTATTCAGACGAAGTAATCAAAGATTAGCATCCTGATTTAGAGCGTATACAAAATTCCAATTACAAGCTGGATTTGGAGGTGCAGAGATTGAAGCGATCTCTATGAATCACACAGGTTAAGTATTGCTACTTAAAGATAGTCGCTCTTTTAGTAAGTATAATTCATCGAAATAGTATTTTTCGCCGGTTAATTTTCCTAAGGAAATGGCCTCGTCCACCAGGCGAAAAGCATTTTTCTCATCTCCAACATTCGCATAGGAATCTGCCAAAAGTCCAAGAAACAGGGTTTTGTCGCACAACTGGTGAGTCATTGAATCGACCATCTCCTGCATTTGCAGTATTCCGGAATCATCTTGTTCGATTGCTAGCAGCCAACCTTCGAAAAACTTTCCTATGTTGCTCCAAAGTCTAAAACCAAATCGCTCTGATGTTTCCAATAGCTGGTCAACCAGCTCCTTTACTTTTGAAGAGTTTCCCATCATTGAATATAAAATACATCCATTTCCCCGGCAGGCTGATTGTTCATAATGTGACTTGGATAACGCTATTTTCTCTGCCTCATTGAAGAGCTTTAGGGCGCTCTCGCTTTTGCCCAGCTTAAACTTTGTCCATGCCAAATACGTTAGGGGCATACTGGGGTAATGGCTTCCGATCTCTTCAGTTCGGTCGGTGTGTACCAGGCATGATTCGAGTAATCGTTCTGCTGAGTGAAAGTCAGCGAGGTGATACTTTCCCATTCCCTGGAACTGCTTTCCCAATACCAGGCTTGGGAAATAACAACTACTGTTATAGAGATTAACCAGATCGATACCAGTCTTGATACTGCCCTCAAACTCACCCGCATTAAACCTTATTCCGAACACTCCATCCAAAATCCGATTCGTTACGTGGTCCTTATTGAGTTGCCGACTAATAGCAAGTGATCGATCATAAGCTTGCTCTGCTTTTAGAGTTAGATAGCCATAGTGGGCATAAAGTATGTCCCCCAGCTCTACTAAAATATCGAGTTCAAGCTCAGTTCTCCTAATGCCATGATCCAAATTATTAACCAACTTGAGTGCACGCTCAAAAATAGTAGCCTCTTCCGACTTTGCCCAGGTTTTGGCTAGCTTCCCTCCATGGAGTAACCAATTTCGAATTGCATTTGTATAATCTCTTGCCTCAGTATAGTGATGCGCTAAAATTTCAAACTCGGGAACTTCCTCGGCTCGAGAGTTCTTCTCCAGAGTATTCACTATTTTCAGGTGAAGATTAGCTCTTGTATTGCTAAGCAACATACTCCTGGAAGCCTCTTGAAGTAACGCATGTTTGAAAACGCCGCTATTCGTTTGTCTATCAACCCTCAAAACATTCTCTTCGTCCAGTTTTTGAATCGCTGTTTCAAAAAGTGTCTGGCTCATATTGCTGACTTCCCGCAGCAAGGTTAAATCAAAACGCCGACCTATCAATGCAGCGATTTTCGCAAGATCTTTCGCATCTTCCAGGCTATCGAGTCGCACCAACAAGCTACTTTTTAGTGCACTGGAAAGCGTCAAGTTCCTTTCTTTACGAGGTCTTGTATGCTCCATCATCGAACCTGCAGTCAGTTCTTCAATATAAAATGGATTACCCTCGGCATACTGCAAAATACGCTCTCTTTTAATCGCAGCGATAGGCGCATTTTCCGTAACACTATCAAACAGTGCATTAGCAGAATCTGAGTCCAGTTTTTGAAGTTGCTCAACAAAATCAAATTCAACATCAAATCCAGACATCACTTCATTTCTCGATGTCACACAAATCAGAGTCCTACTGATTTGCTTTTCATTTATCAAATAGTTTACGGCTCTGACTGTGGAGCTATCTGCCCACTGCACGTCTTCAAGAACAAGCGGCTTTTGGAATGACAGATAACTGAAATAGGCGGCTAGCACATCCCCAACCATTTGCTCCTGCTCTTCTGTGCCGACTAGAGACTCTTCCTCTTCTTTGCCAGTTAGCAGCCGAACAAACAATGGATAAGATTTTTCCAGAGGTATTGGAAATTTCCCCAAAAACTCCTCCAAAACGGTTCTAATGTTGGAAGTGGATTGAACGATATTAAGATCGCACTTCAGATATTCGAGTATTGGTCGATATGGAGTATCTGCATAGTTTTCAGAACATTGAAACACAATATGTAAAAACGGCGTATTATTTTCTCTTGAGAATATCTCATGAACTAATCGAGATTTACCAATTCCTGGTTCTCCCCAAATGTATCCGATTTTTCCACTTTCAGTACTTTGTACCAAATTCAATGTGTGCTTGATAACATCAATCTCTTTTCGTCTACCAATGAAATGAGACTTTCTTGTTCTTCTTTCGAAACGAGTGCTTATGCCTTTAGGCTTGCTGACCTTCCATAGTTGATGATCTTCATTGAAACCCCTTAAATGTTGTCTTCCCATATCCACATAATCGAAAGATGAATTGGTCTCTGACCAGACATTATTGTCCACAAACACGGTATTCCTTTGGGCAACACTTTGAAGTCGCGCGGCCCTATACGCCACCACACCGAAATTGTCACTTGAAAAATCATTGATCCTGCCTCTAAACTTTCTGATGACAGTCTCTCCGCTGGCGATGCCAACCCTTACTCCTATACTATTAAACTCATCTGAATGAATCCTGGACAGCTCTTCGGTCAACCCAAGACCACATTTGATGGCCTCTGACATACTGTCTTCGCTGTAAACCGGATAACCAAACATTGCTTCAATACCATCTCCAGTCGAACGAATAGCTACGCCATTGTTGATTCGGATGTAATTTAGAATGGTAGAGTGATACTTACTGGAGAAAATGGCCGATTTTTCGATGTCGATGCCAGCATGGTACTGCGTAGAGTTCACTATATCGCACACAAGAAACACTAAATATCGTATTTCTTCATCGTCAATTTTTGGAGCTTCAGATAGGGAATTCCCTTGCAACGTTGACAATGCCTGAACGATGCGGAATATGTCGATGTCAGGAATGCCCATCTCGATCAGGTTATCTTCGTTGAGAATAGACAACGATGTCAGGTTTATTCCATACCGAAGAAATATAGGCTCAAATTTCTCCAGGTTAAACTCCCCAAGCCAATAATATAAATCAGATTTTTCTTCTTTTTCTTTCAATTTGTGCTGATACACCAACTACAAGTGTCTTCGCCAGGCTTGCCAATTTAAGATGAGCGATTTGTATGTGATAAATCCCACATGATTTTTAACCCTGAATGTTAAAGTGGTCAAAACCATATGTGGTTCCATTTCCAGGAAACTCAGCCAGGGCCAGCATGCCGTGACAACGAAGAAGCACGATTAAAAATCAACTATGCCAAATAGTTGATTTTAGGGCAGATCTGAAAGTGGTCATTTTCTGATTCGCTTCTCCGTCGAGTCATGGTTGGCCTGGGCGGGGCTTCCTTCCATAATAATTCGTAACTTAATCAGGAGAACGATATGAGTCAAGAAGAAGTATATGAAATCCATCAAATAGGTTTCGTTGCAGACACCCATGAAAAAGCCCGTGATTTTGCCTTTCGGTGGCTATCAGCCGGTGATCCTATTCTGGATGAGAATAATGAGCCCGTTTTAAGCGATTTAGGCACACCCCTCAAAAAAAAGAAATTCGAAAACATCAAAGAAACAATAATCACTGAGAGAAAAACTTCAGATCATAGGATAATGTTGACCTACACCGTGGTTGGTCGAAAGACAGAAGATAGGGTTTACGAATTCTCGAGAAGCCTATAAATCACAACTGGTTATGAAGGTTGAAATCCAATCCGACACCAATAATATTCAATCTATTGGCTCCCCAGCGAAACGGTATACAAGCTAATGGACGTGCTTACAGATATCTTCGTTGTCTCAGAGGAATGCAAGGAATTTTAGATAGAGCTCACGATATTAGTTTCACCGGGCTTTGATGAGATGCACTTTCATTAGATATAAAAGAATACAACGAAACCTGGGGCCTTGTTGTTGAAGTAGATGTTTTTGGAGTAGATGTTTCTGGAATGGACAACCAAATTCAATTAGCCCAGCTAAGATTAACACTTAGCTGGGCTGATGTTCTTTATCAACGCTGCTCAGACTAATATTCCAGAGTGTTGATTCGTAGTTGATAGGAAATCGGGTCTTCTTTGTAAACTTCTCCCGCACCAGGATCAACAGAGTCCAAAATTATGTCAATCGTCCATATCCCATGCATAGGATTGTCGATGTTGCATCTATCTGGGTCGACCGTAATCGTTTCATTGTTGGGCTGGGTGAGTTTGAGAATGTAATTTGGAGCCCCCATTGGAAGAAGCCGGGAACCAGGCATTGTTAAAGACCCTCCGAAGAAAACCTGACCGTTCAAAGAGACGTGCATAATTTTGATCGTTTCAGGAACTTCGTATGAAACTTTCGCAGAGCTCTTCCTTTCCCCGGGCATTTCGCTGACCGCCGATTCTATGAAAAGTAGACCATGAGCGAGTTTATTTTTCCAGTTATCTGGATGCATTATCGGATCAGGTTCAATCTGACTCTGATCTTCTAGCTGGGCTTCAACAAATTCGGATAAATATGAATAGTCTGCAAAGTAGGAGTATTCATCAGGATTTTCATGGCCACAGAGCTTATTGGTTCCGCCTACCACGTGGCCTGCCAGGAGTAAGGCATTGGAGTCAGTCGACTTATAGTAGACTGAGCCTCCAGAGTCTCCACTACAGGTATCTAACACATAATTCCTTTCTTCCGATTTATGACACGCATAGGATTTAGGGATTGAGACTGAAAATGTCTCACCTGCCCTACATCCATCAAACTCCAACTCTTTTGTATAACATTCATCCGTCTCTAACACCTCAATCTCTGGGAGCTTTCTCTTGGTGCCTATTGTGTGTGAGTGTTTGTTAATCCCAAAGGAAACGATATCCACACTCTTTCCTCGAATAGTTTCTGACGAATTGATCGGAATGGGTTGGATCCCCGTCACATTTTCCTTGAGATGAATGATGGCGACATCATTTCCCAAACCATACTCTTCCTGAGAAACAGGTCCATCAAAACAGGTCGTATGACCTTTCCATATGTAGTCTTCGTGAACAACAACAGGTTTAGCTGCCTCTACGACACCAAAGCCTTCCAGGAAAACACTCCAATGCTTTGGCGCTAAAGGATCAACCATTACGTCAGGATGTCTATGATTAAGTCTGGTACTTCTGGTGCTTCTGGTAGGTTTCGGTTGGACACAGTGCGCTGCAGTAATAAAAAGATTCGGTGCAATTAAAGTACCGGAACATACTCCTGCGTGCTTTGGTCTCTCGTCGTCCACCCAATTAAAGAGCAAGACCCCAGACGCCGAAAAAGCAATCGGCCTGCTATCAAGCGGACCTTCGGGATTCTCACTGGCAGCCCCCGCTGCCATCATTACTACCGATTCTTCCTCCTGCAATTCCCTAATTAGCTCATCACTTACCACGCTATCCTGGCTATTAGAGCTTCTGGAAATGATGCTCCCGGAGGGAACTGTAGGTAGTTCTAAACCAGATTTCAGGCCATCAAGTTCAATCCCCCCATCGAATGGGCAACACTTTGTAATGCAAGGCGGATCTAGTTCGCACCCCGGACTTAAGACCGTTATATCCATGGCCGAGCTGGTTTGGCTCAATACCGAACCAACTATTGCTAGTAGGGGAATGCTCCAGCAAAAAGGCCCAAGTTGGTTTTTTGTTTTCATAGTTATCCTCGAGGTTAAGTGATTATAGAAATTTGGATGACTCGGCTAGAACCAGTGTGAGTCAATTGCATTCTTTGTTTTCAACAGAAAATTCCATTGATTTTCCCTTCGCCACCCCTGACGTATCAAAGCAGTACCGTACCGGGGTGAGATAGAACCTATGCTCATCGTCAGCCTGACAATTTATTGGCAGGTTCAGCATGTAATTCCGCTCTTCTTCCGTTGGTTCAGGTTCACTAAACAGTGTATGACCGGGGTAACTTATGTCTCGAATAATCCGTTTTCTTAACTCAGACGATACATTCCCCCTTGATGAGACAGATTCCATTCTTCCTTCCAATCGCATATC
>JAALKB010000070.1 GCA_011088265.1 Gammaproteobacteria bacterium | reverse complement strand
GTCACCTTTCGATCACCCATCCCAGGCTGGAAACCCACCCATTGGCAATACTCCATGGGAGTGTAAGCGCCATGACTGAACAACCCATTACTAGCCTTACATCAGAATCGGGAAACCCAAAGTCCGGGCAAAAGAAGCACACTCCCCGTATCGCCACCGTTGGCTGTGGCTACTTTAGCCAATATCACCATGAGGCCTGGTCGAGGCTTCCTGTGTACCATGTTGGTGTTTGTGACCACCAGAAACCCAGAGCGAACGCTTTTCAAAAGGAGTTTGGAGTAGAAGATGCTTTTGACAACTTCCAGGAGATGATGAGGCAGACCCAACCCGATCTGGTAGACATCATATTGCCCCCTGAACAGCACCTGGCACACATTCGTTTAGCCCTTGAAATCCGGGGCTCATGTGATTTGTCAAAAACCTTTTACGCAAAACATTGAACAGACTCGATCAGTGACCGAGCTGACAAAAACCACCGATCGTTTAGTCGTCGTGCATGAAAATTTCCGATTCCAACCCTGGTATCGAAAAATTAAGTCCCTTATACAAAATGGTTTAGTGGGGCAGATCTATCAGGTCCAGTTCAGGCTACGCCCTGGAGATGGCCAGGGAGCAGACGCCTATCTCGCTCGCCAACCCTATTTCCAAAAAATGCCGCGATTCCTGATCCAGGAAACGGGTATTCATTTTATCGATGTATTCCGATATCTCCTTGGAGAACCCCATTCACTGTTTGCCGATCTGTACCGCCTGAATCCCGCAATCAAAGGAGAGGATGCCGGCATCTTCTCTCTGGAATTCGACCATCGCCTCAGAGCAATATTCGACGGCAATAGATTAGCAGACCATCCTGCAAATAATCGCCGATTGACACTGGGAGAAATGCACATGGAAGGCGAAATTGGCTCTCTATTGTTAAATGGCGATGGGGAATTATTGTTCCGCCGACACGGAGAGAATGAATCCAGCCAAATTGAATTTGAGTTTCATGACAATGCCTTTGGTGGAGATTGCGTATATGAACTCCAAAAGCACGTTCTCACGTGCCTCAAAACAGGGACTACACCGGAAAACCTGGTTTCTGACTACCTAAAAAATCTCATTATTCAGGAATACATTTACCAATCCAGCTCCCAGGGAAAAAGACTGGAATTGCCCCGCTTCACATAACAAGCAACATATCCAGTTTGACCGTTTGGTTTTTATTTGCCTGATTCCATCCTGGGCTATTGTCGTAGTCAGGAAAAACACCGACAATTCCACGCCTCGACCAGACTGACAGTTTGATTTACAACACGACTCTTTCGCCCACTTAGTGACTTTCAGGATCCTCACTAATGCAAACCGACTTATCAGAAGATTAGATTCATGTTGATGTCGATGGGTTTTTTCAACACGGATCCCAGACTTTCTTATCAAACAGGAAAAAATGTTAAACAAACAACAACATTACATTGACGGCGCGTGGGTAGATTCCCTGGGGGGAGCTCCCATGGAAGTCATTAATCCTTCCAATGAAGCCCCCGTGGCCACCATTACATTGGGAAGTGAGACGGACACAAACACCGCCGTAGCCGCCGCCCGACGCGCCTTTGATGACTGGAGTATCACTGACAAAAACACCCGGATCGAACTACTTGAGAGATTGCGGTCCCAATACGAGGAGCGTGCTCCTCAAATGGCGGAAATGATTTCTCTGGAAATGGGAGCGCCCATGGCCTTATCCCAAACTGCGCAGGTCGGCGCAGGTCTGGGACATCTTAAAACCGCCATTCGGGAACTCAAGGGGTTTGAGTTCGAGCGGGGCCTGAATGAACGTTCTCCGAATGATCAAATTCATTATGAAGCCATTGGAGTCGCCGCATTAATCACGCCCTGGAACTGGCCCATGAACCAGGTGATTCTAAAAGTCGTACCCGCTTTGGCTGCAGGGTGTACAGTAATCCTTAAGCCGTCTGAAATTGCTCCCCTGTCATCGTTGTTACTAGCAGAGATGATTGATTCCGCAGGGTTTCCAGCGGGAGTGTTTAATCTCGTGAACGGTGACGGTATGGGAGTGGGAAGCCAGCTTTCTGCCCACCCTGATGTCGACATGGTGTCTTTCACTGGCTCCACCCGGGCTGGCATCGCAATTACTAAAGCCGCTGCGGATACCGTCAAGCGAGTAAGTCTGGAGTTAGGTGGCAAAGGTGCGAATATTATCTTTGCCGACGCGGATGAAAAAGCGGTAACACGAGGCGTTCGTCATTGCTTCAACAATACCGGCCAATCCTGCAATGCGCCCACTCGCATGCTGGTGGAGCGTAGTCTATACAATCAGGCCGTCGAAACTGCGGCGGCAGTTGCAGCGAAAACTGAAATCGGCGCTGCAGAACTTGAAGGTCGTCACATCGGACCAGTGGTCAGCGAAGCGCAATATAATAAGATTCAGGGGCTCATTAAGGCTGGAATCGATGAAGGCGCGCGATTAGTCGCAGGGGGCCTTGGAAAACCTGAAGGATTTGAAAGAGGATATTTTGTCAAACCCACTATTTTTGCCGATGTAAATAACGACATGGTGATCGCCCGGGAAGAAGTCTTTGGCCCAGTCCTCACTATTATTCCCTTCGACTCCGAAGAAGAGGCCATCCAAATCGCCAATGATACCCCCCTACGGATTAACTAACTATCTGCAAACCCAGGACGCAGAACGTTTGGGAGGAGTAGCTCGGAAATTGCGTTCAGGGATGGTGGAAATTAATGGTCAACCACGCAGCTCTGGCTCTCCTTTTGGTGGCTATAAACAGTCTGGCAACGGGCGCGAAGGTGGCATCTGGGGCCTGGAAGACTTTTTGGAGGTTAAGGCCATTGGCGGTTGGCAGACCTAGGCTTCCTGGGTGGCTGGTGCTTAAACAACTGGTATTTGAAACGCTGGACCTGGCTTAGGCTGTGACTCAGTCTGGGCTCAGACTGGACTCAAATCCCTGTTGATCAAATAAGTTGATCACATAAGGAGGGTTGGAGGCGATAGCTCCAACCCTTCTACTCCCACAATACAATTGATATGGCCTAACTGATGTGGCCGGATTGATGACCCAGTCGATTCGTCCGTCTCTCCAGGTTCTCCAGACTCTCCCAGTGGGGCATTCCTACCTCCCAAAAAAGCAATCTAGCAACGCTATTAACCAAACCCATTCATCGGCATGCAAATTTTATTCTGCCAGGTTTTTTTCCAGAAATATTTCGATACGCTTAATTGAGTCCAAATGGGCATCCTGGTCGTATTTCAATAATCGTTTTTTCCCTAAAGCATCTTCAAGCAAATAGGGTATTTTTACCTGGGGATCATCAAAAGAGTGGTGGGCGTTGGGGTAGACAACCAACTCTAACGGTATACCCGAAACTGCATTCTTGCTGTGATCACTCAGACTCTCGCAGAGCTCAGCAGGAGTCCAGTTATCCGACTCTCCGATAAGAATTAGTAATGGAATTTCAAAGCTGCGATCCGTCATACACCAAGGGTAGAAAGTGGCTGCGGCTTTAAACTGTTGTTTAAATCTTGCCGATACTCCCGAGCGATTCACGGCATGGAGTACGGCGATTCCTCCATGGGACCAACCGATCACCCCGACCCTGTCTGGAATCACATACGCTTGAGACTGCAGAAAACTCAATCCGCCATAGGCATCCAATGCCCTTTGGGGAGGAGAAGTGACCCGGGCAAAATTATTGCAGACTCTCAACGTATTCCTCGGTCGAAAGCTGTCGATGGTTAATGTGACATAACCCAGCTCATTAAGGATTCCAGCCCATTGAAAATGAGGCGGTCGTATGCCTCCACACCCGTGCATCAAAATTACCGCGGGAAAAGGACCCTTACCCTCCGGCCGACCCAGATGTCCCCAAATCGGAAATAGGTCTGGGGAACTGTCCGAATCAGCCGCACTGCTCCCAAGAATCTCGGCATAACTCTTAAAATGAACTAATTCGAGCGGACCAGAGAATCCGGGATTAATCAGCACAACCGAAAACAGAATTACACCCAGCAGTTGAATCAGCAGTGGATTAGGCAACCATTTTAGCATTTTTTTCTTTTTCATCGTCCTGGTTGTATTGTATGGAAATAAAATTAAACTCTTACCTCTATCTTAACAAGGCCCGTCTGGAGGTCAGCTAGTACTTTATAACCATTTCATTGCCCAATCAAAGATCCAGGGCCAACCAGAATCACCACTCCAGAACCACCATTATGGCCTGGAAATTGCCGAAAATGATGCCGATCAAAATATGTCATAATTTCCTTCAACCTGTTTCGTGATATTCCACATGTCAGATACAATCTGAAAACTGAAAGAAAATAGACCGTTGCACTTAGTAGTTGAACCTAAGGGATAATACAAAAAACATTGAGCCATTAACCATGATAAACATGAAAAACAACCTGGCTGCCGTAGACATGCCCGGCAGAACGAATGCTGAAATGATGGAACGCCGCGAGAATGCGGTTGCCAGAGGGGTTGGGGCCATTCACCCTATTTTTGCGGAACGCGCTGAGAACTCCACTGTCTGGGATGTTGAAGGAAGGGAGTATATTGACTTTAGCGGCGGCATAGCTGTCCTGAATACCGGTCACATGCATCCAGAGATAAAAAAAGCAGTGACCCAGCAATTGGACGCCTTTTCCCATACCTGTTTCATGGTTCTCGCCTATGAAGGCTATGTGGAGTTATGCGAGAGATTGAACAATCTGGTACCCGGCGACTTCCCAAAGAAGACCGCCTTGTTTACGTCAGGCTCAGAAGCAGTAGAGAATGCCGTTAAAGTCGCCCGGGCCCACACGGGCCGAACCGGCGTTATTGCCTTTACCTCTGGTTATCATGGTCGCACCATGGCAACCCTGGCGCTCACTGGAAAAGTGTCCCCTTACAGTGCCGGGATGGGCATCATGTCTGGTGATGTTTTTCGGGCGGAATATCCCTGTGAACTCCATGGCACGAGTGAAGACGATGCAATTCAATCCATCGAACGAATTTTCAAAAATGATGCGGAGCCCACAGACATTGCTGCTATTCTTTTGGAGCCCGTTCAGGGGGAAGGAGGATTCTATGTCGCCTCACCCACTTTTATGCAACGTCTGCGTTCGTTGTGCGACCAACATGGTATTGTTTTAATTGCCGATGAAGTGCAAACCGGTGCAGGCCGAACAGGCACTTTTTTGCCATGGAACAAATGGGTGTATCAGCGGACGTCACTACTTTCGCCAAATCCATTGCTGGCGGATTTCCTCTATCGGGAATCACAGGCAAAGCTGAGATTATGGACTCCATCGCAGCCGGCGGATTAGGCGGAACCTATGGCGGTAGTCCTATTGCATGCGCTGCCGCGCTTGCGGTGCTGGATGTGTTCGAAAAAGAGAACCTGGTCGATCGCTCAAAGATAGTTGGCCAAAGGATGACAGACTGCTTAACTGCACTTTCGAAACGTCATGGCTGCATTGGCGACGTAAGAGGGCTGGGAGCCATGGTTGCTGCAGAGCTTTTTAGAGACAGTGAACACACCCAGCCTGACCCTGAGCTAACGGGTAAAATTATCACCCGAGCAAGAGAAAAAGGACTGATTTTGCTATCCTGTGGCACTTATGGAAATGTTGTTCGACTATTGGTGCCATTAACCGTGCCCGATGATCAGTTGGAAGAAGGTCTATCCATTATTGAACAGTGTTTCGACGAATTATGCGCTAGTTAGCCTCTTCGCTTTTTCTCAATTAACATTTTCCCCTGACGCCCCCGATCACAATATCGGGGGCTATATTTTAACCTGCCATTTTTTAGTTCCTGCTTTTTCGCCCAAACCCTATGCCTGACTCTTTATAGATACTCTGGGGCAGAGTCAGAAATACCGAACCAGAAATACAGAACCAGTAGCTTTTGGCAAGCCACATCGGCGATCCGCTCAACAATCTACGTCGGCAGACTACGATGCACCTGTAAAGCGGCGTGCTCTCCAGTTTTATAAGCTCCATTTACCGTGGACCATTCCAGCTTGCTACACGCTTCCCCCGCAAAATAAAGGCGCTCGGCTACGTCAGTTCCAAGGTGCTTTCGCATTGCAAACTTTCCTGGCTCAGCTGATGCATAAGACCCCTGAAATAGTGGGTCACTCGCCCACATTGTCATGTCGCCCTTTATGAAGTGTTTGTCTACACGGGAACCAAAAATTTTCCTCAACTCTCCCAGGGCAAAATCAATACCACCTGCTACCCCCTCATTTTCCAGCTCTCGGGCGAATTCACCCCCCACATCACACAGGGACAGATTGGAGCCTGAAATATTAACTAGCATTGACACACCACGGGGCGAAACAAACTCCCGTTGGTCTCCTTTGCCGGACTCTGGCGGGTAAATCACATAACCGTCTTCACCGATGCCAAAAAAATTCTCCCTGAACTGCAACGCGATGTGGTTATACACCCCCATTGATATATCGTGAAATGCCTCTTTTTTGCTAACCGGAAGGGGGGGATTAAAATTGATCCCATCACTCGCCAATACGCCATTTGAAACGGTAACAATGGTTTTTTTTGCCATGATATCCCCCTTGTCTGTTTCAACGACAACGCCAGACTTACCCCAACGAATCCCCGTCACGCTAGTATTCAGTTTAACCGGTACGGACGCCGTGCGATGTTCAACGATGGCTCCGAAACCCTCTCGGCAATACCAATCTTCTCCACCTTCACTATTCCACCAATCCAGACACGAAAACCGATCAAAGTCCTTTGCCATTTCATTAGGCCCTATATTCAGATGCACCAACTCATTCCATTTTCCAACATCTGGCACAACAGACGCCGGGCTAACGTCTTTTCCCATTCTCCCCGCTGCCCCAGTCGCACGATAAGTAGAGCGATAAGCTTTGTTATATTCCCGATACTCGTCCACAGTTGCTTCCCGCTTATCAATATATAGAATTTCTTTCGACGGTGATTTGTAAACGGAAAATCCATTGTTTTTTGCATAGCCCAGTAACGGATTGATACTCCCCTGATGCAACCAGTGAGCTCCACGATCATAAGGAACATTGAAGGTTTGTTTGTCCAGATTCACCCTTCCCCCTATGCGATTCGAGGCTTCCAGCAATATTACAGAACGCCCCATGGCCAACAACGTTTCAGTGGCAATCAACCCTGCCATGCCCGCACCCACGACCACGACATCAACTTCTGAAGTCCGAGCGTTAGTACGTATCCAGGGGAAACCACTTGTTAATGATCCCAGGGCAAAGATACCGGTCCTTTTGATAAACTGGCGGCGAGTGGTTGTTTTCATGATTCGTTCCAGACTAAATTTGTTCTATCATGCATGGAAATCCTATTCGGCACCATAAGCAAACAAAAACCAGCAGATCTGCCCCACAGACTAATCACAGCTCTCTAAACAGAACAAACCAATGAACCAGGCTGCACCTTTCGAGGTTTCTCCCCTTACCCCTTCGCTGGGTGCCGAGATAATGAATGTTGGACTATGGAACATGGACTCCTTTTTCGGTGAAATTTATCGATCGTTTCTCCGCTACAAAATCATCGTTATCAGAGATATGCCGATGAGTCATGATCAATTGTGTGAATTTAGCGCACGTTTTGGTGAGCTAATGGAATTACCCTATATCAAACCTGTCGAGGCTTATCCGAAAATCATTGCCGTGCAGAAGGAGGTCGATGAAACCGGCATGGGAGTTTTTGGTGGTGACTGGCATTCCGATTTCAGCTTTCTCGCCGCTCCCCCTAAGGCGTCAATCTTATATTCACATCAAATTCCTCCCTTGGGCGGAGATACTTTATGGGTAAATATGGAGTCTGCATATGGAGCATTACCAGTTAAACAAAAAAACTGGCTTGAAGGAAAATACGTTATTCATACCGGAGCACCTTATGGCGTGGCAAATGCTCCCGACATTGAAACCCAATTTCAGGGATCAATGACCATCACCAGAAATAACCCACAGGCTGATCGCGAAACCCGTCATCCTGCGGTATGTTGCCACCCAGAAACTGGTAACCTCGCTTTGTTCATTAATCCTACCTACACCACCCGGTTTTCAGACATGAGTAAAGCAGAAAGCGAACCCATTCTTCGTGAGTTGCTTTCTCATTGCACTCGCCCCGAATTTTCCTGTCGATTTCGCTGGACACCCAATACCCTGGTAATTTGGGACAATCGATCTACCATGCATTATGCTGTAAATGATTACGACGGATATCGACGGCTTATGTACAGAACCACGATTTCCGGTGAACCGCCGTTACCAGCGACATCATAAAATTTCCAATATACCCGCCATTGAAACCGCTAACTTGTCTCAGTCGAAACCAATCGCAACCAATGGAAATCAATGGAAATCAATGGAAACAAACGGAAACAGATGTATATGGACATGAAGCAGGCTCGTGTGAGCGCTCTGAAGGTTCCGTTTTCCGATCCTGGGCAAGTCGATTTTCGCTTTACCCAGAAAACCGACTTACCCACTACTGGTCCGAGACAAAAATGCCACGAGTCACACGCAGCATTCCTCGTTCTTAACAAAGATATCAAAAGAGAATCCTTTCGTTCCAGTGCTTCTATTGTCTTCATTTTGCAGTCTGCCTGGACTACCATTGATGTGCTTGACGATAAAATCCGGAATGTTATCCCGAGATGTTCCAATGTCTCTTAAAAGCTCATCTGGCAAACTTTTCAGTTCTTTCACCAATGCTCGATAATCCACCTGTTTTTTAATCGCTAAAAAAAGTTTCCTGGGGCCTCCACCAAACAACCTCCCAAAACCCTGATGACTTTTGTTCTCGGCGATTCGAAAATGTGTTAGATTTTTCATCATAAATTACCTTTTTTGAATTAATAGACAGATAATCACTCTCTGTGCTGTAAATTTATTAATTTAGAAGGCTTTTGACAAATGAGGTTTTATATCTTCAATATAGTTTTTCTTTAGTGATGTCTATTTCATTGCCCTCGTTAAATGCATTGCGCGCTTTCGAATGTGCCGGTAGGAACCTGAGCTTCTCCAGAGCCGCAGAAGAGCTGAATGTGACGCCGGCTGCGATTGGACATCAGATTCGGGTTCTGGAGGAGCGCCTTGAAGTTCAACTGTTTATTCGTCTGAATAGAGAGGTTCGGTTGACCCAGGCGGGTGAGGCTTTGTTGCCTGGCTTGCAGGATGTATTTTCCAGACTCACCCATGTGGTGACAGATTTTCGATACCGCAGTGATGACAGAATATTAGCCGTTAGCGTACCCGTCTCTTTTGCCCTTAAATGGCTAATACCAAGACTGGATCGATTCAAAACACTTCACCCGGATATCCATATCCGGATTGATTCAAATGATAAACTGGTAAATTTTGACCACGATAACATTGACGTTGGGATTCGATATGGTTGCGGCAGCTATCCGGGCCTGGATGTCAGCGCACTCTCGGACATCATTCGGCTATTTCCAGTTTGCAGCCCATCCCTGGCAAACAAAACCAGGCCGCTAAATGGCCCAGAGGACCTGTCACAATTTACCATTTTGAATCAACCCATCACTTCCGCCAACAGCATGTGGCCAGATTGGCAGTTATGGTTAAAAACCCTAGGTTATTCCGATGTCAAATTCAAGGATGAAATCCAATTCAACGCTAGCTCTACCGCTATTCAGGCAGCAATCCAGGGCTAGGGAGTAGCGCTGGCCGATGAGATTATCGTCAAAAGTGAACTTGAATCAGGGCAACTGATTATTCCATTCGATCTGTCTTATCCCCTTCCTTGCACATACTATATCGTTAGCCCTAAACATCTCTCCAACCATTCCCGGGTAATGGCTTTTAAAAACTGGGTTCTAGGAGAAATACGCACAGCCTTTTAATATCCTGCCGTATTGTAATCCTGGCTTAACTCTTCCCGGATTGATGCAAAGTATGTATTGCCTAATGGATAATGACTTCGTCCACGGTTTTGGGGTGCGAGGTAATCGCTTCATAGCCGCCTTCGGTAATAATGAAGCTATCACCAACCTGCGCCCTGAACGTGTCGGTGCTAACTGAACCGTCTACCGCGAACACCATATTGGGTTCCAAAATGGTTTTGTCACCAACAACTAATTGGGGCGCCTCCAGAAAACTAAACCCGGTTCCACGACCACATCGAAACGGATAATCATAACCTGCGGACTGAATCACCTCTGCATACGCCCCATGAACATCCTCCGCTGTTACGCCAGGACGAAGCACCTCCAGCGCAGCAGCCTGACTGTCTACCGCTACCTGATAGATCGCCTGCTGGGACCTGTCTTCAATTTCACCGAGCCAAAATGTGCGATCAAATCCGAGCTTGAATCGATGGAAGTTAGTCATTCCACAAAAACACAAGAACACGGGTTCACCGTATTGCATTCTGCGATTAGAGGCTCGATGGTGGGTTTTGATAATATCCTTACCAGATGCCATGATTTGCAGGAAATGAGTATTCGGTGACATTTCAGCATCACTGTAATGCCTGGCTAACAAATCAGCGGACTTCCGGGTCCCTGCCTGGGAAGTCGCTAATGCAACTTCGTATTCTGCGACGCCGTCTGCAATGGCATCCCGGCCAGCTAGCATCATGGCGTTTGCGACCTCGCCAGCATGCCGAGCGAGCTGCAATTCATAAGGGGATTTCACCATTCTCATTTTTGCAATCACGGGCATAATATCCACAATGCACCCCGCATCCGTAATCGAATCAATATAGGTTCGTACAAGGGGCGGCATCTTTTGGGGTTCAATGGCGACTTTAGATGCATTTTTTATCTGGGATGGCAGATGCTCCCTCCACTCATTCCCGGTACCATCATTCCACGCTTCGATCCGATCAACCCTAGCGTGTTCGACGGCAGAGTTCAAATCAATGGAAGGCGTAATCAATAGGTTTTTCCCCTCCCTGGGAACAACCAGGATAGTAGGTCGCCCAAACTCCATGTGAAGATAATCATAATATCCTGTGTAGTAATATACCGAGTCATCATCAGTAATCACCGCAACATCAATATCGAGCTCAATCAGTTTCTCTTTGAGCCTTTCAGCATTTTTTTCAAACATTTCCAACCCCAGGTTTTAAAATTATGGTGGGCAATTAATTATGGGGGCAGTATACCTATTTAAGTCACGAAAAATTATTTACACCATCACCCTCGCACCACAGAGTTGATTAGTCTTTACAATCGTGCACCCGGCTAATTGGGAACCAGGAAAATATGAAAAACTGGAAAATCTAACGATCACTGCGCTGTTATCCCGGCGTTACCGAAATCATTCACACAAAGCCGATAATTTTCTTGCTGGGTGACTACTTCCACTTTTACCATTAACCAATCTATAAAATAGACACAAGTCCTCAGAATAAACCAGTTCTCAAACGGAAAAACCTAACGAGTTGGGGTTTCACTTTGGTTGCTGCCAATTACTTTCCGTTTTGTGTGATACTGAACATGTATCAAAACAGATTCGTTGAAACTACATGACTAAATCCATTTACTCAGTCCGGATACTTTGTTTCGCCATCATGGCGTTTCTTATCATACGCACGGCTTCTGCGGAACCAACAACCGCAACCTTTGAAATCACATTCTCGAGCCTATGGAGTGACCAAACCCACCCGAAAGAATTTCCCCCAAACCCTCATTTCTCTGAGTTCACGGGTGTTATCCATAACGGGTTAGTTTCGTTCTGGACGCCAGGAATGTTGGCAACAGAAGGGGTCAAAAATGTGGCGGAACGAGGCAGAGAAGATAAATTTCTCGAAGAAACCAGCAGGGCAATCGAATCCGGAGCAGCGTCGTCTGGATTCGAAATAGATGGTTTCTATCAGGAAGAAACACCGTCGGTAAAAGTAGTCGTCTCTGCTAGCCACCAACATACTTTGCTGTCAGTTATTACCATGTTAGCTCCAAGTCCTGATTGGTTTACGGGAGTACATGATCTGGAACTACGCCCTTCAGGCGAGTGGATCACCTCCAAAGTGCTGCAGACTTACACTTATGACGCTGGCACAGATAGCGGATTGTCCTACGAGTCCCGCAATCAGCCGACTGAACCACCCGCGCCAATCACCCGAATCGAGGGGGAGCCTCTTGCTTACCAGGGGGAAGTTCGACCCACGCTGAACATCAGGATTGATCGTATCGATTAGAGACAGATTTTATGCCCGGTGCTGTTACTTATTGGTACCTTGAAAAGGAATTAGAATCCCAAAAAGTAATACGAATTCGCTCTCACGAGCACAAAAATAACAGGAACTGGCGTATGGGTAATCGAAGAAAAAGTCACCTCGAACCACGCCAGGGATTGATTTTATTTCCTGACTGGGACAACCTTGAGGTCGGGATTAACCACTTAGCTCGTAATAGAAACCATGAATCGACTCACCTCTTATTCAACACAAACTGAAACAGGTATGCGACAGTGGAGACATGATATCCATCGCCACCCAGAGTTGGCATTCGAGGAACATCGTACAGCTAATAAGGTAGCAGATTTGTTAAGGGAGTTTGGTATCGAAGTTCATACTGGTATTGGCAATACCGGCTTAGTGGGTGTGCTTAGGAAGGGAAACAGTGACCGGATGATTGGGCTACGGGCAGACATGGATGCACTAAAAATTCAGGAGCAAAACACTTTTGAGCATCGATCAGTGCATGAGGGCAAGATGCATGCTTGCGGGCATGACGGGCACACAGCAATGTTATTGGGCGCTGCGAAAGTATTGGCATCAGAGGTGGATTTCGATGGCACGGTAGTGTTTATTTTTCAGCCCGCAGAAGAACATGGTGAGGGTGCGCGGTCCATGATTAGCGACGGTTTATTCGAAAAGTTCCCAGTAAGTTCGGTATACGCGATTCATAACTTCCCGTCTTTGGAAACCGGGAAATTCGCTGTGCGGGCCGGTTCGATCATGGCCGCAGAGGACAACTTTGAAATCACCATTAGTGGCACTGGATGTCACGCTGCCATGCCCCACCTTGGAAAAGACCCCATTGTCATCGGATCGGAAATCGTCACCGCGATGCAATCGCTGGTTTCCCGTACTCTCAATCCCATGGACAATGCCGTGGTTTCCTTCACAGAATTTATCACCAACGGCACGATTAATGTCGTGCCCAGTCAGGTTATTCTTAAAGGCGACACCCGTTCGTTAACGGTTGAGGTTCAGCAACACATTGAAACAATCATGGAACGCATTGTGAGCGGCATTTGCGCCGCCCACGGAGCAAGCTACGAATTCAGGTACGTACGCAACTTTGTCCCTACAGTTAATACCCAGAACGAGGCAAACATTGCGTCCCGTGTCGCAGAAAAAGTGGTAGGCGCGGAAAATGTGGTTAGTGACAGTCGACCGGTCATGACCTCGGAAGACTTCGGCTATATGTTGCAGGCGAAACCAGGGGCCTATTTATTACTCGGCAACGGCGTGGAAGGCGTCGGTGGTTGTAGTTTACATAATCCGGCCTATGATTTTAACGATGAGATTCTGGGTATTGGCGCTGATTTTTGGGTGTCATTGGTGTCGTCAGAACTTGATGGAACTGACTAGTTTTGACAACAACCATTCTTTAGTTCGCAAAAAGAGGCATAGTTCGTCTCTGCAAATTTCGCTCATGGGAATTTAGACAGCAATACACAAGTACAAATACGTGAGCACAAATACGTGAGCACAAATATAAATACAACCAGAACACTCTCTTAGACCTGGAGCCCGGCCCAATTTTAAGCTATCGAATTTTGACTCAAAACGCGAAGATGTTCGGTGACAGATTCGGCAAGGGCGCCCAGGTCATATCCCCCTTCCAATACGGAAATCAAGCGACCATTACAACAAGAGTCGGCAAGCTCCATCATCATTTGGGTCATCCATCCATAACTCGATGTAGACAGCGCCATAGACCCCAATGGATCTGCCACATGGGCATCGAATCCCGCAGAGACAAGCACCATGTCGGGACTGAATGCCCGGGCTTTGGGCATAATCACCTCACGAAACGCCTCACGGTAATGCTGATCACCCATACCCGCACTCATTGGACAATTCAGGGTTGCTCCTTCTCCCTTTCCCATCCCCTGCTCTGAACGGCTCCCGGTTCCCGGATAGTGAGGAAATTGATGTAGGCTGATGTAAAACACGGAGGGGTCTGTGTCAAAAATATGCTGAGTACCATTGCCATGATGAACATCCCAATCCAGGATCAATATCCTTTCAAGCCCGTACTGATGTTGTAGATATCTAGCAGCAATTGCAATATTGTTAAATAAACAAAAGCCCATAGCCTGATCGGCTTCTGCATGATGACCCGGAGGTCGGATCATAGCGAAACCATTATCAACTTCTCCGGACATGATCTGGTCTGCAATCCCGAGTACTCCGCCAGCCGCTTGCACTGCTACGTCATAAGAGTCCAGACTCACCATAACATCTGGCGTATCAATATAATTTTCACCTCCACGACAAGCTGTCAGGATACGGTTTTCATAGAGATTTGAATGAACCTGATTGATCCAGACTGACTCTGCCACCCGGGCCTCCGCTTGTTTCAAGGCTCCATACCAGGGTTGCTGAAATAACAAATCATGGGCCGCCGTCAATCGGGCACTTCTCTCAGGATGTCCAGCGCCGGTGTCGTGATTCAGAAATAGGGGATTGTAGAGAAATGACGTTTGCATTCAGAAGACCTCTAATGGAATGGAAGGCGGACATGGTGAGTACAGCGAAATATGCGAGTGTAGATTCAAGAGTTATCTTTATTAACCTACACTAGTGAGCCGTATGTCGATGAACCGTATATCGATAAGCTACCTGTCAACGGACGTTATCGCCAAAAAAGGAATGAGTCAAATTCGGTCACGAAGAAGATAGCAAGTTATGATGTTGATTCCAACGCTGATCGAAGCATCAAAAATATTCAGATAATTTCTATTAGTCCAGTCGTTCCTAAACTCTTCGGAAAATTGCCTGCCGACAACCACACTCTGGACCGACTCTTTGCACAACCCTACCTGTTAGACCTTACCTGTTAGACCCACCAGCCCAATAAAATGTAATATACCTCAATGAACACTCCCGCCCACGTGATTTTTAGCTTATCGCTGCTCGGTCATGCAAGAGCGAGCCAATATGCCATAGCCATCGCGGTGGGGGCAGTGTTACCAGATCTTCTAATGGTTGTGTTTTATGGCTATCAAAAAATACTGGGCGTATCCGAGCAGACTATTTGGAATGAGAAGTACTTTCTGACCGAGTGGCAACACAGTTTCGATCTATTTAACTCCATTCCCATTTTAACCTTGCTGGCCATTGTGAGCTGGAAAACTCGCAAGCAAGTATGGTTTATGGTGTTCACAAGCATGGTGATTCATTGTTTGCTTGATTTACCTGTTCACCACGATGATGGACATCGGCATTTTTTCCCGCTTTCCGATTTTCGCTTTCAGAGCCCCATATCCTATTGGGACCCAAATCATTACGGTGGAATTGTATCGATTCTGGAAATACTACTGGTTCTTATCGGTGTCGCGTATTTATGGCGAGCGGAGTCAGGTTTCCAGCAAAACCTCCGACAAAAGACCCAACAGAGCATCCAGAATCGCCTAATTTCACCATCCCGCTTACAGATTGTGTTACTAATTGTATTGGTTATCTATAGTCTGTTTTTTCTGTTTGTTGTCAGAGTATGGATTGGTGCCAATTGATCCAGAACCGGTTGATGAATGTTTACGGAACTAAAGCTCCGGGGCCCCGACTAATTGAAACAATAAAAACGTTTTAACAGGAGGCAGCAGTGGTTAGTATTATTAAAAAGAAGAGTAGTAGGATCAGTGAAAACCTGGTAACCGATGAGAAACTCTATCGACAGAGAAGGCAGTTCCTGAAGACCGGCATCTTCAGCAGCGCGGGTCTATCACTAGCGACATATTTCCCCACTCTGGCAATGGCGGCGCTCTCCGAACTCCCGAATCGCATATCGAACGCACCCAGAACCCGAACCCTTGAAGAAGAACTAAATACCTTCGAAGAGATCACAACCTACAACAATTTCTATGAGTTGGGTACTGGAAAATCCGATCCAGTAGAAAACGCCAGTGCATTGATTACAGACCCATGGTCTGTGATGGTTGAAGGGGAGTGCGAAAGACCCGGGACCTACACACTCGAAGACATCCTCAAACCCCACGATCTGGAGGAACGGATATACCGCTTACGCTGTGTAGAAGCCTGGTCCATGGTGATTCCCTGGGTTGGCTTTCCATTGGCCGATCTAATTCAGCGCTTTAAACCTACCAGCAATGCCAAATACGTTGCATTTGAGACACTTTATGATGAAAGCAAACCCTTACCTGGTCAGAAAAGACAAAACCTCGCCTGGCCTTATCGGGAAGGACTAAGAATGGACGAAGCCATGAATCCGTTAACGTTAATGGCGGTTGGTTTGTACGGAAAGACCATGCCCAACCAAAACGGCGCACCCTTACGACTAGTCGTACCCTGGAAGTACGGATTCAAAAGCATCAAATCTATTGTAAAAATCGCTTTCGTTGAACAAGAACCTGCCACCAGCTGGAACATGGCCAACGCCCGGGAATATGGTTTTTATTCAAACGTAAACCCACAGGTCGATCATCGACGCTGGAGTCAAAAAAGAGAACGCCGTATTGGCGAATATTTCAAACGAGATACTCTCATGTTTAATGGCTATGAAGAAGAAGTTGCATATTTGTATGAAGGAATGGATCTGAGTAAAAACTACTAACCGAATATTGTTGATATCACTGTCTCTGATCACACTATCCCCAATCACATTTGGTTCTGCTTCGAAATGAAATCCCCAGGCAGTAAAAGTATCCGCTGGATCTACAAACCTCTGATCCACGTTTTAGCATTGCTACCCATGACCATAATGATAATTGGTTTGGTTAATCACTCACTGGGACCCAATCCTGCGGAAACCCTAAGCCACGTATCGGGAGAATGGGGATTGCGATTGTTATTGATTACGCTGGCAGTTACACCTCTCGCAAAGTTGACTCATTCTGGATGGATGATCAGTTTTAGAAGGTTATTAGGTCTATATTGTTTTTTTTACGTTTTTTCTCATTTCCTGATCTATCTGATATTGGACCTGTCTTTGGATTTCGGATTCCTCACCGAAGATATTATTGACCGCCCTTACATCACAGTCGGCTTTATCGGTTTTGTTGTTTTGTTGATGCTAGCTCTTACTTCTACCATTTCCATACGCCAGAGAATGGGTCGGAATTGGAACAGTCTTCATCAATTCATCTACCTCGCTGGCGTCCTTGGTATTTTGCACTTTTTGTGGATTACCAAGGCGGATGACACTGAGCCCATGATTTATGGCGTGATTTTCCTTATTCTGATGGGATGGAGAATAGGCAACAAATTACGGAAAAGACTTAGGTAACCAGTAATCTATTTTCGAATCTTTAACTCGAGGTTGTGTTGAAGCCTGCTTGAGCAGATAAATTTATCAGGTAGCTTTTGTCCAATCCAGACGTAATGAAGAGAAATAGTTGTCCTATAGCGGTGTATTCTCACTCTGGTAGGACGAAAAATAGTCACGAAATGCCGTAAAGCGGCGAATGCCAACAGCCTGTGGAAACAATTCAGGGGGAAATACTTCAACACTAACGGCATCAGAGACAGTTAACTGTAGCAAGTGATTTTCCAGGTTCACAGTAGTCGTTTTTGCGACCAGCTCAACGATGTGAATTCATAAAATGGCGACCATTGGTTTTCAATTCTATCCAAGCAACCGGAGAAGTCGCGATGAATATGCCTGATCTAATTA
>JAALKB010000069.1 GCA_011088265.1 Gammaproteobacteria bacterium | reverse complement strand
GCAGGCCAAAGTTGTGCTGATGCGTTATGGCAGGGTGAAGTTTGGGTTGCTGGGGAGATTGAGAGTTTTGGGGTGGATGTCAAAGTGGTAGAGCCCAGGGCCGAGGAGGTGGCTGAGGTGGACGCCATTCTTGAGCCCCTTGGATTGGTGGATTCTTCTCGTAATTGGCGAAAATTGGTTTCTGGCCAGCGCCTTTGGTTTTTTGAGAGCAGAGATGCAAATGCGTGGTTAATGATATGACAGATTACTCCTATCCATTTGAAATGGTGGACGAAGATGAAATCCGCTTCCAGGAAGGGGCTATTCAAGGACGCCCGGCGGGATCGCCGGGTTCTTACGATGAAGGCGGTTCTACCCGCTGGACTCCTGACGCAATCGCTGAGGTGCATGCATTGGCCCAGTTAGGACGGTATCAGGTGCGTGGGTATAACACGTTCAATAAGCAAATGCCGACGTTTGATGATCTGACATTTGTGCCGGCAACCATGACCCGATTGCCTCTTGAAGGATACCGGGAGAGTTGCGACACCACGACGATTTTGGGTGGCGGTCGTGGTTTAGTCGAAAAACCGGTGGAATTAAAAATCCCTGTCTATATTGCATCGATGTCATTTGGTGCCCTGTCTGCAAACGCCAAAATGTCCCTTGGATACGGTGCGTCAAAGGTCGGGACCATGACATGCACAGGGGAAGGGGGTATGTTACCCGAGGAACGCGAAGCCTCCGATACATTGTTGTACCAAATGTCCCCGGCGCGTTATGGTGTGGATCTTGAGCATATTCGTGCTGCGGATGCCTTGGAGCTTGCAATGGGGCAGGGAGCAAAGCCAGGCACGGGCGGATTGTTATTGGGCATGAAAGTCAGTCCCAGGGTATCGAAAATGCGAACCTTGCCTGAGGGTGTGGATCAGCGTTCGACCATTCGCCATCCAGATTTTCTCGGCGCTGATGACCTAGCAGTAAAAATTGAAGAACTACGCGTGGCGACCAATTATCAAATTCCCATTTTTGTGAAAATGGGCGCCACCCGGCCCCGCTATGATGTCGCTATTGCCGCTAAAGCAGGGGCGGATGTGGTCGTTGTCGATGGTGCTGAAGGGGGAACGGGAGCGTCTCCCGAGTTGCTACTCAACCATACCGGCATTCCCACCATGAGCGCGATTCGCGCAGCTCGCGAGTCTCTGGATGAATGCGGTATGTCTGGCAAGGTGAGTCTGGTTGCCGCAGGAGGAATTCGCTCTGGGGTGGATGCGGCGAAGTGTCTTGCTCTTGGAGCGGACGCAGTGATGATCGGAAACGCAGCGATGATGGCTATCGGGTGCAATTCGCCTCGCTATCTTGCAGACTATGAAAAAATTGGTACTTCACCGGGCGCTTGTCATCACTGCCATACGGGGCTCTGCCCGGTTGGCGTTGCTACCCAGGACCCCGAACTTGAAAAACGGATGAATCCTCATGCTGGCGCTGAGCGGGCTGCGCGTTACCTCACGGCAATGACCATGGAAATTACTGCATTAGCGAAGGCTTGCGGTAAATCGTCGGTGCATAATCTGGAAGTAGAAGATTTACGGGCCTTATCCTTCCAGGCTTCGGCATTCACTGGGGTAAAGCTGGCAGGGATCGATCGAGAATTTACCTGGTAGAGCCTATGGAGGGTACTATGGGCGGATTCAATAGGCAGAGAGTAAGAGGGGAAAACGGTTAACGGCCAGAAGGGCTATCTTTGGGTGATGGCTTGGTTCTTTTGCCAAGCCTAAATCGTGCTTCGCTGCCGTATTCCCGTAAACCAACGCCTGCCACAAAGTCGCCGAATACCGGGCCATGCTTGAATAAATGGCCAGAGCACCCTCCTGCAAACAATATATTTTTGTGTTCTGGATGCCAGTCGATGATGAAATGTGTGTCTGGGGTCATCGTGATTTGATTAAACTTGGAATCCACAACTTTTTGCCCAACCAGGCCAGGTAGTCGTGTTTCAATATAACGACGGGTTTTGTGTAGGGTATCTTGACGAATCAATCGTTCATCATTATCAAGATCAATACTGTCTGGAATGACGGTCATCGCCTTGATACCGTGCCCTTCTACCGAGGGCATACCAAATGAGCCATGCCCATGGTCGATCCAACATGGCATAAAATCGTGGTCAAATTGGGTGGTGCCTTCAGGGGTCGATGTATAAAGCACATTTAGTCCAATGACATTGGACAGCGGGCCAATAGTACGGGGAAACATTTCTCCCATCCAGGAGCCTGTCGAGATGATAATGAGATCATTTGTGATGAGTTTGCCATCAAGATAAACTTGTTCGCTGGCATCGGTTTGCACGCACCCCCGAGCAACTTTACCACCTAGCTTCCTGAATAAATTTACTGCTGATATCACTGAGCGATGAGCCATGATCATGCCGGCTTCGGGCTCGTATAGCCCATATTTCACCCCAGTCATATCAAATTGGGGAAATCTGAGAGATAGCTCGTCCTGATTAAAACGGTGAAAAGGCACGCCGAGTTTCTCGAATGTCTCAGTGGTCATGTCTTCCCAATCGCAGTGGCCTTCGGTAGCGAGGACCAAGGCTCCGCACTCATAATACAAGTCTTTGCCCCGTTTCTTCCTGCAATTCCAGCCACTGTAGTCTCGCTTGACGTACCCATCTGGTATAGAGTTCGTCACGGCCATGGATGGATCGAATAACCCGGTTGTAGTCGGTGGAAGAGGCGCGGGGATGTCCGGGTTCCCATCGGTCCACCAGCGTCACTGAAATACCTCTTCTGGTGAGGGACAATGCTGACATAACACCAGCGATGCCCGCTCCAACAACGACCGCCTCGGTGTTATGCATGATTAAAAATCGTTCTTGAAAATGTTTATTTTATTGTGTACTGTATACAGAATACAGACATTTTTCAAGCATCGCTAGGCGGAGGAAAACCTTGGGTAACATCGATTTCAGCGTACCTGATCATATTCATGCTGTCTCCCTTGGAGTGGGGGATTTAAACGGAATAATGAGAGGAAAACGCGTGCCGTCCAGCCACTGGGATACGATCTGTCGGCAAGGTAACGCTTTATCTATCGCCCTCATGGCCCTGGATATGACTTGCGATGTGTGGGATACTCCTTATGTCAATTTTGACAACGGTTATCCTGATATGCATATGTTTCCAATTACTAAGCCCGTGGAATTGCCCTGGGAACCTGGAGTGGCCTTTTGTATGGCAAGGGCCGAGGGAATGGATCATAAGCCGGTGGCCATTGATCCACGTAATGCGCTGGTACGCCAAATGGAGCGCGCCGATAACATGGGATTGGATATTCAGGTTGGCACAGAACTCGAATTTTATTTGCTTGATCCTGAAACCTTGCAGCCTAAAGACAGTGGAATCCAGGTCTATTCCTTATCACGAGCGGCAGAACTTGAGCATGTGCTCGGCCCGATTCGCCAGCAGATTAATGAAATTGGAATTCCCATTGAGCAATCTAATCCGGAATACGCTGCAGGTCAGGTAGAGGTCAATATTCGTTACGACAGCGCGTTATTAGCAGCGGATCGTGTGGTGATGTTTCGTTCTCTGGTGAAGCAGCTAGCACATAAGCACGGTTATTTGGCGACGTTCATGGCCAAGCCCTTTTTTGACCAATCAGGGAGTGGTTTTCATACTCACTATTCGGTTTGGCAAGGCGGCGTTAATCAATTCTCAGATGGCGGAAAGTTGAGCGCTATGGGTCGAAGCTACCTCGCCGGTTTACAAAAACGTATGGCGGAGACCGCATTGTGCGGAACCGCGACCCCTAATGGTTATCGCCGACGTCAGCCTTATTCATTTTGTCCAATCAACAATGCCTGGGGATACGATAACCGTACTGTTGGTTTGCGTGTTATTGAAGGATCCGATAGCGCAGTAAGGGTAGAAAAAAGGGACGCCAGCGCTGATTGTAATCCCTATTTTCTACTCGCCAGCGAAATCGCTGCTGGACTGGACGGCATTGAACAAAATATGCAACCAGGCGATCCAACCATGGGCGATGCTTATGCAGATGAATCGGCTGATCCCATTCCCCTGAATATCGCAGATGCGGTGAAACAGGCTAGAGCATCAGAATTCGTTTCGTCGGTATGTGGTGACGACGCATTTGAGATCCTGGCACAGCAAGCAGAGCGCGAAATTGAGTTTGTCAGTTCCCAGGTGACCCCGGTTGAGTTAACGCGTTATCTGACGAATTTTTAGTGATGAAGATAGCGCGGATTACCGGTTTAATGACGGCGACTGTAAAAGACATGAAGCTCAATGGTGTGAAGCTACTTGTTGCCGATATTGAAGATGGCCTTGGAAATCCTTTGGAATCAAGTGTGGTCGTTGCCGATACCTGTGGCGCGGGAGTTGGGGAGCTTGTTCTCGTGACCACTGGGTCAGCGGCGAGACTGCCCGACGGGATTGCTGGATTACCCGTGGACCTGGCCACGATTGCGGTCATTGACCACCTTGATATTGCTTGATGCACCTCACTTGATCACGAGTAGACGACTCGCAATTACCTCAACTTTAACCCATCACTCCTTCAAAATAGAAAAATGGCAAAACCTATAAGTGGGCAAACCGCCCTTGGCATGATAGAAACTCGCGGTTTAGTGGCTGCTATCGAAGCGGCAGATACCATGGTTAAAGCAGCAAGCGTTACTCTCGTTTGCCAAAAGCAAGTGGGTGGTGGGTTGGTATCAACCCTAATCCGAGGGGAGGTTGGAGCCGTTAAAGCGGCAACTGAC
Source organism: Gammaproteobacteria bacterium (assembly GCA_011088265.1). Taxonomy (GTDB): domain Bacteria; phylum Pseudomonadota; class Gammaproteobacteria; order Arenicellales; family Poriferihabitantaceae; genus WLWV01. The sequence goes on along the minus strand of JAALKB010000069.1, from coordinate 13,121 downwards.
GCTGGTTCGGTGGCTGCTAATAAGGTCGGTGATGTTGTGGCGGTGCATGTTATTCCTCGTCCACACGACGAACTGGAATCAGTGTTGGATACGTTGACTGGCAACTAGGCCGTGTTCTTCTATACTGATTTAAGTATTGACTGATGACCGGCAATGAGTTCGAGCAGTTCGCCGAAGCGGCGAACACTGCCCATCGATCCAATCCCTTGCAAAGCGTTAGCTTGTTTGAGCGCGTAACCGTATTAGGTGGTGGTGGCGATGCCATGATGTTAGCGGCGCTGTGTTTATCTGAACAGGCACAAGTCACTTTGTTTTCTGCATATGGTGAGGAGCTAGACCTAATCCGAAATGCGGGGATGGTGTCGATTTGCGGGTCAGGCCCTATCGGGAACTATCAAGTCGATCAACCAGCTGTGCCTTCTATTATTACCACCGCAGAGCTTGATAAGGCGGTGGTAAATGCGGAGGCAATTTTTCTTACCGGACCGGTTCATAAGCAACGAACCTATGCCATGGCTTTGGCGGATCACATTCGCGATGACCAGGTCCTGGTATTAGCACCCGGTCGTTCATTCGGCGCAGCAGAGGCAGCCTGGTTACTCAGGGTAGGTGGTTGTCAGGCGGATTTCACGGTAATCGAAACTCAAGGGCTCCCTTACTGGTATCAGGCTGTTGGAACCAGACTAACATTGTCTCCGGTTCCGGGTGTGTGCGCGGCAACCGTGCCGAGCCAAAGACAAGACAAAATTCAGGCTCTAGCGAGATTGTTTCCAAATATCGAGGCGGTACCAAATATTTTGCACAGTAGTTTTAATGACGGATCAGGGTTGGTTGAAGTGCCCGCTTTGGTGCTTGGCGGGTTAATGGTCGGTGATGGTATGCCATCCATACCACCCGGGGGGATTCCTCTCGATGAAAACAGGAGCTTTCGTGCGTTGATCGGTCCCCAACATCGCGTGGTGATCCAACAATTGGCGGACGAGCGTCGACGGGTTGCTGAGAAATTTGGGGTGCGAGATTTAGCGAATATGGATCAATGGCTGGATACCCATGCGGGTCTTGCCAAGGGAGAGTCCGCCAGACCGGTGCCGGGGCAGAACGAAGCGATTCGTAGTGTGCGTTGCGCTACCATTGCATCTTTGGTACCACTGGTATCCGCCGCGACATTAGCCGACGAAGCGGTACCAACGACCGAATCGATAATTCACCTTGCCTGTGTGCTCCTCGGTGCGAACGTGTCGAGTGCTGGCCGAAGACTGGAATCCATTGGTATTAGCGGCCGTGATATTAGTGATGCGAGGCGGCATCTGGACGCTGTCGCACGGGGGGAATTCCATGGATGATGATCTAAAATCAATCGCTTCCACTCGTCGCTGTGCGGAGCGAGCTTTCTCAGCGTATCGGGCTTTCCTTGGGACGGACCCCGAGCAAATCGATGCAATGGTCCACGCTATGGCTAGAGAAGTCGAGGTCGAAGCAGGGCGACTCGCTGAACTTGCTGTGGAAGAAACGGGATATGGGAATGTCAGGGATAAACGCATCAAAAATTTGTTTAATTCCCTTAGTGTTGCAGACTATCTCAGCGATGTTACGACTCTTGGAATGCTCTGGAGAGACGATGTTGCCAAGGTAGCAGCATTCGGTGAGCCCATGGGAGTAGTGGTGGCATTAATCCCGGTTACAAATCCGACATCAACGATTATTTTCAAAGTGCTATCGGCAATTAAAGCAGGTAATGCGATAGTCTGCGCACCCCATCCACGAGCGGTGAGATGCGGAATAGAAACAGTGAATGTCATGGCACGAGTAGCGGAACAAATGGGTGCGCCCAAGGGACTGATCCAATGTTTAGACAATGTCACTATTGAAGGGACAAGCGCACTCATGAGTCATAGGCGTGCTTCCATTATTATGGCAACAGGCGGACCTGGCATGGTTAAGGCGGCGTACTCTTCCGGGAAGCCAACGCTCGCGGTCGGAGCGGGCAATGTACCCTGTTATGTGCATCATTCGAAGCGCCAGGATATTGCGGAAATAGCGGAACAGATTATTGCTTCGAAGAGTTTCGACTATGGTACTGCCTGTGTGTCAGAACAGGCAGTGGTCGCGGATCGTGCTATCGCCAGAGAGCTAAAACATGAATTGAAGCTGCACGGAGCATATTTTTGTACCCCAGCGGAAGCAGATCGGCTTGCTGGAGTGATCTTCCGGGAGAAGCAGTCCATGAATCCTGACAACGTTGGCCAGTCTCCTGCAAACCTGGCTGAAAAAGCCGGATTTTCCATTCCTCCTAAAACTCGGTGTCTGGTGTCTGAGGAGACAGAGGTAGGTTGGCAGCGCCCTTTGTCAGCAGAAAAATTGAATCCGGTATTGGCCTTTTATGAAGCAAAAGACACTGAACAAGGTGTGTCTCTCGCCCACAGCATCGCTATGTTTGAAGGGTTGGGACATACCGCCATCATCCACGCTGACGACCCCGAAGTAGTTGCTGAATTTAGTAGGGTGCCCACCGGACGAGTGCTGGTGAACACACCTGGAATCATGGGTGGCATGGGATACTCCACTGGGCTTGAACCGAGCTTTATGCTGGGTACGGGTACGTGGTCGGGTTCGATGACCTCCGATAATGTGACGGCATTACATTTGATTAATATAAAAAGGGTGGCTTATGAATGTCGTCCATGGAGAGATATGTATGAAGAATATGGGATGTAGCCATGGCGAGTGAGGCGAGTGATATTACCATTCGGGCACTTATGCAAATCGATAATCTTCAGCCTCGATTTGCAGCCTACAACGGTGCCACTGTTCAAGGTTCGATTCCGTTGTCTGGGGATACCGTGCTGATCGGCGAGTTTGCCCCGGGAAACGGTGTTTTCTCGCTCATTGATCGTGCATTAAAAGCGAGCTCAGTAGAGGCAACTTCACAAATTGTTGAAAGAGAATTTGGATTTTTTATATTGCGATCGCCATCTAATGCAGAAGTCAGCGCAGCGCGGGATGCAATTCTTGAGGAGCTCGGCGTGAGTATGAGCGATCGAGTGAAACCGTCTGTCACTTCCACACAAATCATCTCTTCCGTGGAGCCTTATCAAGCGCAGTTGTTGAATAAATGGAGGAAGGGCGCATTACTGGTGCCGGGCCAGACCCTTGGAATTATTGAGTGCGCTCCTGCTGCGTATATATCCATTGCGGCTAATGAAGCTGAAAAATCAGCAGAAATTGATATTGTTGAAGTTCGGGCGGTAGGTAGGTTTGGCAGGCTTTTTATTTCCGGCTCTGAGGAGTCGGTTAAAACCGCGATAAAAGCCGCATCATCAGCCATCGACGCCGTGGATGGAAAGGCTGAGTAATGTCACCGCGTAAGCGTGTCATTGGATCAGAGCATATTCATGATGCGCGAGCCCGGGGCATGCTTGTTATCGAAGTTTTAGCCAACGATATCGTTACCGATCAAGCAAGGGAAACTGCTAAGAGAGTCGGCATCAAACTTCAGTCTGGGCCATTGGAAAAGCCTACCCCCATTCGAATCGACGGTACTACTAATGTGCAGCGCGGTTTGTATCGAAGAAGTCCTCACTGGATGGCTCCCCGTCGGCGGGTGGAACCAGGATCGTCACGCAGATTAGGTAAATTAACTCTGATTGGTGGGGGTGGGGGTGGTGTAAACATTGCCCATCTTGGAGTGAATGGGGATTTGGCCGAACAAATCATGTTAATCGACATTGTCGATAATCTCGCCGAGTCCATTGCCCTGGATCTTAATCATGCGCGAGGAATTTCGCGAAGTCAGACCAGGGTAGTCGGCTCGTCTGACCTCGCTAGGGTCACAGGTTCTGATGTCATTGTTGTGAGCGCAGGTCGTCCACGTACTCCTGGTATGAGTCGGGCTGATTTGATTTCGGTGAATCGCCGCGTTATTCGAACCATCGGGAATAGTATTAAGCTGCATGCTCCCAACGCCACTGTGATTGTCGTAACCAACCCTCTGGATGAAATGACTGTGGAGATGCTCAATACGACTGGCTTTGCCCGAGGGCAGGTATTGGGCATGGCGGGGACTCTCGATGGAAGCCGGTTTCGGTATGCTCTAGCCCGGGCAGCGAATGTCTTACCGCAGGATGTTGAGGCGATAACTCTCGGATCCCATGGCGATGAAATGACCCCAATTGTGTCCAAGGCTCGAATAAAAGGGCAATCTGTGGAACGATTTCTTTCCGTTGAAGAGGTTCAAAGGTGCGTGCAGGATACCATTACCGGAGGCGCGCAAGTGGTTTCCCTGAAGAAAACCGGGTCTGCTGTGATTGCCCCAGCTCATGCAGTGATCGAGGTGATTGATCATATCCGGGGAGCGAAAAGCGGCTCTGTGCCGATTTCCGTGATGCTTAACGGAGAGTTTGGAATATCAGATGTGGTATTAGGTGTACCCTGCCAATTAGGTATGGGTGGCCTTTTGAAGGTGGATGAAATCACGTTGTCTGATGACGAACTGGTTTCCCTTAGAATAGCGGCGGATGCGATCAAACATCGTTTATCGAACCAGAGTCACTAACTGAAACTATCCACTTGTAATGACCAATATTAAAATAAAGAGTGGCGGAAGGTTTGAAGATATTGGTAGCTACTCCCGAGTTCGCCGGATTGGGCCATTTGTGTTTATCGCTGGCACAACAGCAATTGAAGAATCAGGTAAATTACACCAACCAAATGACACTTACGCGCAAACCCGGTTTATATTAGAGCAAATGGAACGCTATCTAAATGAAGTTGGTGCAGAACTTCAGCACGTAGTGAGAACCCGGGGGTTTTTAACCAGCATGGCTGATGCAGGGCAATTTGTTAAGGCCCACGGAGAAATATTTGAAGGTATTGATCCGGTTACGGCCGCGGTGGAGGCCGGGTTGACCCAGCAGGGGATGATGGTAGAAATTGAAGTTGATGCTATTATCCACGATGAAAACGGTGCCATTGATTTTAGATAGCACTCGTACAGTCGGAAATTGCTGAATAAAAATCCTGGACCCACTTTGGTCAGGGGGCTTGATTTATTGCAGTCGATGTTGAGATTCACTTAAGTTTTTTTAACATCATAAATTTGAATACCATAAATGGGAGTGCGCAATGCCAAATAAAATAACAAAAAAATTAAAACGTTTTGCCTGCCTGATAGCCGTAACGGCATTCACGGCATCTTCGGCTTATGCTGATGGCGTCAAGGTAGGATTTATCGGTTCTTTATCGTCTGATGCTGGATTAAGCGCGTTACGCGGCGCGCAAATTGCTATTGATGAGCTAAACGCGGCAGGAGGATTCAATGGTGAGCCTATTGAATATGTCAAGGCTGATACCCGAGAAGATGTCACCGAAGGCATCAAGGCTTATGAATATCTGGCGGAGTCTGAGGAAGTCGATTTTATTCTTTCGGGTTCCATTGACGATGTGTCATTAGGCTGGTTGCCGCGAATGAAAGAATTCAGAATTCCAACACTGGATACCTGGACTTCGTATATCGGTATCATTGATATGGTGATTGAAGATTACGAAGGCATGAAAACCTATTTCATGAATGTCGCGTCCGATGAAGCACTAGCAACACTTTATGTGGATTTCGGTCGAGACATATTGGCAAAAAAAATGGGCTGGGATTCGGTTGTAATCCTGCATGAAGACACCGCATTCGGTGGCGCGATTAATGGCCTGGTTAGTGAGCTGCTGGCACCGGAGTCGGGTATTGAAGTATTGGATACCATCGTTTATGACACTGCAACTGTTGATTTTTCCCCCATCTTTAACCGTGCGGTAGATACCGGAGCCGATTTTATCTATTTGATTTCTTCGGTCAATTCTCAGGTTGTGTCTAGCCAATATACCAAGTTACAGGTCCCCAAAGCGATGACCGGGGTAAATGTTGCGGCACTAGGTCAGGAATATTGGGAAGATACCGGCGGTGAAGGTGGTGGTATCTCCACTCTTAGTCCGGTTCCTTCCGTTGGCTTTGCGCTTGATCCTGCGTCACAGGAGTTTGTTAATACCTATACTGCAAAGTATGGCGATTCGCGACCTCGGTTCCCGCATTTCAATGGGTTCAATGCTTATTGGGGAATCAAGCAGGCCTTCGCTGCCGCTAAAGATGCGGGGGGATTTGACCCCGATGCATGGCCACAGGAAATGCTAAAACAAGACATCAAACTTGAGAAAGATGGTGAAATCTGGCTCCGATACGGTTTCTGGCAGCCAGGAGAAGTGGAGGAGCGTACTGGTCGAACTTATCCCCACAACATCAAATTCGATATCACCCCACCCTATGATAATGGTGCCCCCTCAATGGTGGTTATTCAGTGGTATGAAAACGGTGAAACTGCCGTTATTTATCCACCCAAGTATGCCACTGGTGAGTTTGCTGTGCCTTCCTGGGTAAAGTAATCGATCCATGTTAGTGGTTTATTGATTAAGAGGGAATGGAGATGGCTCCGTTCCCTCTTATTTCATTGATCTGAATCGAATGGTTGATTTGGTATTTCCAGTTACTGGTAGTTGCAAATAATGTTACAGATTCTCATTCAAGGGCTATTGCTGAGTGGATTGTATGCGTTAATCGCCGTTGGGTTTACGCTAATTTTCAGTGTGGGTAGAGTGCTCAATCTTGCTTATGGCGCCTATCTGGTGATAGGCGGATACGTATATTTCTATTTCGCTCAGTCACTTGGTTTACCCAAACCCCTTGTCATGGCAATGGCCGTTGTCTGCGGGTGTTTAGTCGGAGTTTTGAAGTATCGACTCATTGTGAAGCCGCTTAAGGGAAATCATGTGGCGGTGGAAATTTCTACATTGATATTGGCTGTAGTGATCCAGGCCGGTATTGTGTTGCTGTTTAAGGACAGTCCGAAAATTTTACACCCCATTGTCTCTGGTGTATGGCGTGTTGGCGGAGCGACAATCACTTTTAATATCCTGACTGCGGCGGTTTCGAGCTGGTTGATTTTCGGCGGACTGTACCTTTTTGTGCGCAAAACTCACACCGGGCGGGCGATGGAGGCGGTATCAATGGACACAAAGGGTGCCGTGATTTCTGGTATTCGACCAGATCGCATTAATCTTATCACCTGGGGTTATATCTGGAGGCTTGGGTGCAATTGCCGGGGTATTTTTTGCGAGCTATACCCAGCTTTCCCCGGATATGTGGGTTGCGCCGTTAATCATTGCGGTTGCGGTGGTTATCGTGGGTGGTATCGGTTCGATTTGGGGTACCTTGCTGGTGGCCCATATTATTGGATTCATGGAAATTATTTCAACCTCTTTGATCGCCGCTGAGTTGCGCGGGGTGTTCACCATGTTATTGATTATCGGCGTGTTGTTGATTCGCCCCAAAGGCTTGTTTGGTCGGGCGGAATTACAATGACTAATCCCACTAAAAAATACTTACTGCTTTGGGCCATCTTCATTGCGGTGATGCTGCTGCTGCCGGAGTTCGTTTCGAAAGGCACGTTAAGAACGATCATTTTTGCTAACTTTCTAGCGATATTCGCCATTAGTTGGGATGTGTTATCTGGTCGAACTGGTTATATCAGTTTTGGTCATCCTTTTTTGATTGGCATTGGAGCATATACCTCAGCGATCCTATCCTACCGTTTCGATATGCCCATCGAGCTGTCCATTCCATTAGCCGTTTTAACCACTACGATCGGCGGCACCTTATTCTTTTTGCCTGCGCTGCGCCTCAAAGGGAGTTACTTTGCATTAGTGACCCTGGCCTTTATGGAGCTCATGTACCAGTTGGTGCAAGTGATTCGACCCGATTTAACCGGTGGAACCAGAGGAATGTCCGGTATTGAAACAATTACACGGGGTGCTGTGAACAATTACTACCTGTCTTTTGCGTTGATGGTCACAATAGCAATTTCCATGTGGTTGTTGATGAGAACCCGATTCGGTTCGGCCTTGAGCGCTATTGGTATGAACGAAGAGTCGGTACGCGGCAGCGGCCTAAGTACGACAAAATTGAAACTCGCTGCATTCATGACGTCTGCATTCATAGCCGGGCTTGGTGGTGCGTTTTATGTCCATTACTTAGGCTCCATTGCACCTCGTGCACTTTTTGATATAAATTTTCTATTTACCATTATTGTGTCTGCCCTGATTGGAGGAGCGGCTACTATCATCGGACCGATGTTTGGCGCGCTATTTTTGACTATTCTTCTGGAAGCACTACGACCTATCCTGCCAGGGGTTGAGCGATACCTTATTTATGGCTCCATTGCCCTGATAGTTTATATGTTTAAACCACAGGGTCTGGTTGTGCTGGTTTTGGATACTTTAGATAAACTTCGATCTATCATTTCTTCCAGATCATGAGCGACAACGCGCATCTGCAACTAGACCATGTCGTCAAACACTTTGGCGGTTTAACGGCAACCAATGACTTATCCTTCGATGTAAAGCACGGTGAGTCTCTTGGACTAATTGGTCCCAATGGTGCTGGGAAAACCACGATCTTTAATCTGATTATGGGGGAGTACAGACAGGACAGCGGGGATATTCTTTATCAAAATCAAAGCATTACCAAATTACCTACCCATGCTCGGATCTTAAAAGGTGTAACTCGTACCTATCAGGTTCCCCGACCTTTTTCAGAAATGTCTGTTCTTGAAAATATTCAAATTGGCCTAATGCCAAATCAACTAAGAGAAATGATTTTTCAGGGACCGGATCGACAGAAGGAAGAAGAGATAGCGAGAAACGTTGGATTATCAGAACAGGATTTCAACCGACCACCGACTGAACTCTCCATAGGTGACCTAAGAAAACTCGAATTAGCCAGGGCCCTTGCAACTAATCCATCTTTAATGTTGCTCGACGAAGTATTCGCTGGATTGACTCTTGCTGAAATTGCCCAGATTGCAGAGCTGATCAACAAGAAGCGCCAGGAGGGCATGACATTTATTATTATTAGTCACGATCTTAGGTCCTTAGAGCCTTTGATTGACCGGGCCATTGCCATGAGCTTCGGCTCCATCGTCGCTCAAGGGACTTTTTCTGAAGTGATCAGTGACCAACACGTCCAAAAAACCTATCTTGGAGATAGCTGATGTCCGTTTTGGAAATTAACCAATTATCGGCTTTCTATGGCAAGGCCCGAGCCTTGAACGACATCAGCATTAAATTAGATAAGGGAGAAATCATGGCTGTCATCGGCGCCAATGGGGCCGGAAAATCCACGTTGCTCGATTCCATTGTCGGGCTCACAAGGACCACAGGGGATATTCGGTTCGAGGGGCAGTTATTGAATGAGTGTTCGGCAGCGGATATTGTGAACAGCGGCGTGGGATACGCCACGGAGCGGTTCAATTTGTTTCCATATATGTCCGTCTACGATAACCTGATGGTAGGGGCCTATACTGCACGGGATGATGTGGAACAAAACCTGGAATTGGTTTATGACCTGTTTCCAAGGCTTAAAGAGCGTGAGACGCAAGAGACAGGAACACAAAGCGGTGGTGAACGTCAGATGGTATCACTGGGCCGTGCCTTGATGTCGAGCCCAAAACTCCTTTTGATCGATGAACCCACAATCGGATTAGCCCCCAAAGTTTGTCTGGATATGGCCGCTGCGCTACGTGATCTCAATCAATCGACCAGTCTGACTATTTTGATCACTGAACAGAATGTGAATTTCGCCATGAGCCTTGCTCAGAACCTGCACGTTCTGGAAACCGGCATGATCCGCATGAGTGGTACACCGGAAGAACTAAAAGCAAATCCAGATTTGAACAAGGCCTACTTTGGCAGCTCTTGATCATTTGACAGGGTATGTGAATAACCAATAATCAGGCTGGACTAAGTCGGTAGGCCGGTGTCTCCCCAATTTCGAATGCCAATGATCGATACCTCATTCAATATCTCTTTGTGTCTGAATGGAAACCTTTGATCACATTATTGTTGGGGGTGGGGTAGTTGGAGCCTCAATTGCGTATCATTTAAAACGCAAAAGCGCAGGAACAGTGTTGTTGCTGGAACGAAACGGCTTGGCCAGTGCTGCATCCAGTCGTGCTGCAGGATTAATCCTGCAGGCATCCACAAAATATTCAAACACACCTTTGGCGAAAATGACCACACAGGTTTTGCCTGTGCTCGAAGACGAAGTGGGGGAAAGTGTGGGATATCATAGTGTTGGTAGTTTGCGCATAGCAGCTTCCGATGAGCGTGTTGCAGAGCTGGATGCGATGGTGGAAGATGCATTGAAGTGGGATATTCCAGTTGAATTGCCGCGCGAGACTGAAATCAGAAGTCTTGTTCCCTGGTTGGATACCAGCACTATTTTGAAATCGGTTTTTTTCCAACCGATGGATATGTCGATCCATACCTTATGAGCATGTCTTACATCAGGGCTGCACAGGCACGGGGTGCCGTTGTGCGTCCATATACAGATGTGCAAGATGTTGTTATGGAAGGTGAAAAGGTAGTCGGCGTTTTGATCGATACCGGGCAGATTGCCTGTAGTACGGTCATTGATGCTTGTGGTGTCTGGGCTGCACTACTATCGGAACGTGTTGGTTTTGCACTTCCTATGGCGCCTGTGCGTAGTCATTACTGGATCACGGAACCCTCAACTTCTTACGGGGGTGAGCATCCGGTGACGATCTTACCAGACGTCGCTGCCTATACTCGTCCTGAAGTGGGTGGTTTGGTTCTTGGGCTACAGGAGCCCTGCTCCGCTACTTTCAACGCCCGGGATTTACCTAACGATCCAGCAGCCTTTTCACCGACCCAGGGAGAGGAGCATTGGGACATTTTAGCCAATGCCTATGAAGGATTAGCGCAATTTTTCCCAGCAATCGAAACTGCCCAGTTTTCAAGTTACATTAGTGGCTTGTCATCATATACCCCTGATGGGGCAATAATCCTGGGACCCGTTCCTGGTGTTACAGGCTTCCATGCTGCTGCGGGAGCTTGCGGCTCCGGGATTACGTTGTCTGGGGGGATGGGCGACGTGATTGCTGACCTGGTATTGCAACAGGAACCTGCCTTTGATATTAGCCGTTTTAAGTCTGATCGGTTTGGCCAGGTTGATCCCTTCAGCGAACCATTCCGCAAACGATGTGCCATGGTCAGGGCGTCAAAGTCTCGCAATATTTCCTAGCGTTCTTCTTACAAATAAGAGAAATAGCGGAGAAATGGCCACACCCCCAAAACCGCCATCGCCCGGGTGGAAACAGGCAATTGTCAAATGGATATACTGTCCCCTGATGGCATCCCTGGTTATAGTATCGCGATATGCTTTGTCATGTTTTCCTTCTCGCTTTCAAGGACAATGTGTTAATGAGACCAGGTATGTTGTGCATCTTTGGACAGCACGTCAAAAATCTTTCAATAGACGTGTGGTTTTCGGGTCCATAAAGCCGGTGACGGTGGCAGTCGTCTCCAGTTGCATGGCATGATCAAGATCCACAGACGCTGTTTTGTTGAGTACCCGTTTCATGGCTCTGGAGGATAATGGCGGCAGGCTCGCCAGTTTGCGAGCGACTCTTTTCGCTTCAGCCAATAGTTGATCGTCGTCAACTACTTTCCAGGCAAGACCGATTTGATGTAGTTCTTCGGCGCTGTATTTTTCGCCAAGCATTAACATCTCCCGAGCCTTGTTTAAACCCACCAATGCCGGGAGTAAACTGGTGACACCGCCAGTAACAAAAAGATTGAGTGATACCTCGGGGAAAAACCCTTTGGCTGTTCGAGCCCATAGCGAAAAATCGCAGTTAATGGCCCATTCAAAACCACCGCCCACTGCCCATCCGTTAATTGCCCCAACCACAAGCTTTTCTCCAAACACAATCGATCTGGTTACACGCTGGATGTCATCAACCAGTTTGCTGGCCTCTGATTGATCATTAGGCTGGACATGTTCATTTCGATCATCTCCGGCGCAGAACCCCCGCCCCTCTCCGGTGAAGATGATGACATTTGTATTGGGGTCCTGATTAGCGAAATCGAATGCAGCAGCGACATCGGTGATGAGCGCCGAATTCATCGCATTAAGGCTGTCCGGGCGATTTAACGCAATGCTGCAGATGCCGTCTTCGACATTGACTTTAACGTTATCGAACAGATTCATGCTTTACGACTCATTTTTTATGGGTTCTTATTACGCGTCTGGTTTTCCCTTGTGTTCTCGGTAAGGTGTTTGACCCCCGGAGTATGACATCAGCATGGACGCCAATATACCTCTTGATGCAGTTTTGTATCTCTGCAACAAGTGCATTTGGCGAGCTATGCTCCCGGGACAATTCAACCTCAATGGGTAAACTTTGATAGGGCGGAGGGTGATCGAGGGTAATGCGATACTCGCCGGACAATCCCGAAATTTTGTTAATTGTTTCCGCAACCATTGTGGGGAATACATTGATCCCCCTGATAGTGATCATCTCGTCACTGCGCCCGATTACGCGAAATCTCGGGGCGCTACGTCTGCACTTAGCCCGGTCTGTTCCAGTAATCTCGATAATATCACCGGTGCGAAAGCGGATAAGGGGTTGGGCCTGTTTGCAAAGATGGGTGAGCACCAGCTCCCCGACCTCTCCCTCTTTCCATTGTTTGGCCCCGGTTGAAACAGGGTCAATCAACTCAGGGTAAAGTACATCGAGCGCGACCAGATGAAGGTCATTGCTCAGGGTGGATTGTCCCGCGAAGTTGCATAAGACATCGGTGACTCCATAATTCGAATTTCTCGCATCAAAGCCCCAGATATCTTCCAGCTTTTTCCTGAATGCCGGATCATCCAGCCCAGGCTCTCCACCAAACAATCCAAGTTTCAAGCCGAGATCCCGGGGGGTTATCATTGGAAAATCTGCTTCCAGGGTTTGTGCTAGAACCGAAGGATAGGAAGGAGTACAGGATATGGCGTCAATCTGGAGGTTTTGAATGGTCTCGATCAATCCCCGGGTGTTACCCACCCCATAAGGTATGACCATGGCACCGGTGGCTTCCAGCGTGCTGTGGTCCGTATACCCGCCCATCCACAATTGATAGTTGAGACAATGAATTACCCGGTTCCTGGGCCCAAGCCCCGCTGCCTTTTGTGCACGGGCGCCAACCATCGCGGTCATGACAGCGTCGTCCTCGGTGAGTGC
>JAALKB010000317.1 GCA_011088265.1 Gammaproteobacteria bacterium | reverse complement strand
TACGTAACCGCAGTGATAGTTAATAACTGACGACTAAACTGATCTGGGCTTAGCGGTATTTTCAAGTGGTTGAAAGCCAATAAATAGGCCTCCCAGGCGAGATCCATGGATGCGCTACCAAGGGCATGGACCATAGTCGTAACTATTCATGCATTCACACAGTCGCTGGGAAACAGGGAAGGCTGGTTTCCCAGGACAATCACCGTTGAGCGTCGAGCTTTAGGTTAGTGCTATTAAGGTCAGAGCAGATTGACACTGGCCTACACTGCACGGTATTTGATAATAATGTTTTTCTATCTCTAAATTGGATTCATATGAGTCAGCTGAATTGGAGATAAACGAGATCATTTGAATCAATCAACATCCAAAGCATCAAAATTGTCATACAAAAATATAAATATCAAAATAATTTAACCTGGGTATTGCATATTTATACTGACAAGAGTAATTTCTGAACTATATATTGTATACAATTTTATGTTGAGCTCTAATTTTGTTTCTCAACCCACTAAAGCGGAACATTGGAGTTGAGCGTCAACGAAACAGATTCAATAACATAGGTTCAACAACGCGGACTCTACAACGTGGATTCAACAACGTGGATTCAACAACGTAAATGGCAGTAACACTTCAAACTGGACCAGTCCGAAAAGCATTGCCAGTCAAAGCAGCAGGCCGGGGTGTTGAAACAACTCTCCGCAGCCATACCCAGGTTGCGCTACGCAGCGCTATTTTAAACGGCCAATTCGTCGCCGGGCAGAAACTCGTGGAACGAGAACTCTGTGAACTTACTGGGGCCAGTCGTTCTGTGTTACGGGAAGCACTGGTTAATCTTGAAGTTAATGGCCTCATCGAGCGCCAGTCCTATTGCGGTTATCGAGTCACGGAACTCGATGCTCGTACTGTGTGTGAGATTTTCGAATTGCGATCTTCCCTGGAAACTCAGGCGGCGGTACTGTTTGCCGAAAGAGCCAGTGAAGCAGAGCTTGAGGCTCTGAATCGGCAACTGGAGAAGCTGGAGGACTGTGTGGAGAATTTTGATATCGAAATCATGCGACCTGTGAAGGAAGGCTACTACGATATTCTGTTTACTGGTTGCCGCAATCGGGAACTCCGTCGAGCACTGGAAAACATTATCGACCGGGTTTGTCATCTTCGAAGTCGCTTAATGCGCGACCCTGAACTCCGGGTGACTTCACTGCATGAAATGCAAAAGCTGACCGCCGCCTTGTTGAAACGTGATCCAATAGCTACCCGAGCAGCAAGCCTTGCTCATCTGGATTCTGCAAAGGAGGCAGTGCTCGCGAGTATGGCCGATGAAGTATTCAAGGATGACTTATAAAACCATGGATGATCTTCCTGGACATACAATGATCAGTCTCTGGGTTGCGAAGCTTCGTATTAGTGCTATTTCTCTTATTACTACTTTAGCTACCATTTTGGAGACTGTTTTAGTTTATACGAAAATTTTCTACCTTGAGTTTAAGAATTTCCCAACTAGCTGCACCTCACTCAGGCCAATGAAAAGCTCTTTAATTGAGTTGAGCGAGTAAATAATTCCAAAGACATCACCGACCAAAAATCAATGTCAGAAATCAAACACTACCAGATGTTAATCGATGGACAATGGGTCGATGCTAGCGATGGAAACACCTTCGAGAGCGTCAATCCTGCCAATGGGGAGATCTGGTGCCGGGTACCTGAAGCCACTGCAGACGACGTGGATCGCGCCGTAAAATCCGCTGAACGGGCATTTAGCGAAGGACCCTGGGCATCAATGACACCCACCCAACGAGGCCATTGTTTACGAAAACTAGGTGATCTCCTGGCTGAACAGTCCGAAGAGTTAGGCCGCATCGAATGTATTGATACTGGTAAGATGTTTAAGGAGACCCGTTGGCAGGCGAAATATATTGCTGAATTTTTCCACTTCTACGCGGGTTGCGCAGATAAAGTGAATGGAGAAACCCTTCCTATTGATAAGCCGGACCTGTTTGTCTATACCCAAAGAGAACCGCTGGGAGTTATCGCTGCGGTAGTTCCCTGGAATTCCCAATTGTTTTTGAGTGCGGTGAAAATTGGCCCGGCATTGGCAACAGGTAATACTGTGGTATTAAAGTCATCAGAATATGCATCTGCCGCGATGCTGGAGTTTGGTCGTTTGATTACGCGGGCAGGGATTCCAGATGGAGTGGTCAATATCATCACGGGACATGGTGATCCCTGTGGTAAAACTCTGACTTCTCACCCGTTGGTTTCGCGCATTTCCTTTACCGGCGGACCCAGGGCAGCAGCTCAAATACTCAACAATTCGACCCATAATTTCGCGCCAGTATCGCTGGAGCTAGGTGGGAAGTCCCCAGTGATTGTGTTCGATGATGTCGATATCGAGAGTACGGTTAACGGCGCACTTGGCGCAATTTTTGGTGCATCAGGTCAAAGCTGTGTGGCGGGTTCACGATTATACGTGCATGAGAACATTGCTGATGAATTTCTCGCTCTTATGGCAAAAAAGGCAGCAGATATCTGCATCGGTAACCCCATGGAAGAAAAAACAGAAATGGGACCACTTTGCACTGATATGCAATTGGCTAAGGTACAAACCGAG
>JAALKB010000316.1 GCA_011088265.1 Gammaproteobacteria bacterium | reverse complement strand
TTAGACTCTTAGCATCATATTGCTAAACCCCGCCTTGGTTTCCAAGGCGGGGTTTTAAGCAACGTAACTGGCCTTAAATACTACTAAGTAACAACGCTAATTGTTTTACGGTTCTTTGGGCCTTTCACTTCAAAAAGTACTTTACCTTCAGCGGTAGCGAACAATGTAAAATCCCGTCCCGCTTTGACATTTTTACCCGGATGAAAAGTGCTACCCCGCTGGCGAACAATAATATTTCCTGCTAAAACCTGCTCTCCACCGTATTTCTTTACGCCCAGTCTCTTGGAAACCGAATCTCTTCCGTTTCTGGAACTGCCACCCGCTTTTTTATGTGCCATACCTTATACCTTTAAAATTGCAATACCCAAAAATCAATCAGCTTTAAGAACTAATTAGCGTTTTGGCTTGCTCTACCCATTCTTCACGCTCAATTCGACCCTTAAAGCTCAATTGATCATTAATTTCGTCTATTCGCGCCTGATCCAAGTCTGCAATTTGCTGGAAAGTTGTAATTCCGAGTCCATGCAGTTTCTTTTCTATAACCGGACCTATTCCGTTAATGGTAGTCAGCAAATCACCGCCGGTTGGATCGTCTACTGAAGCTGCTACAGCCTTGTTCTCAACTTTTGATTTCGAATCAGACTTTGATTCAGTTTTAGCCGCTGCTTTTTGACCGCCGATACCAGTAATTTCAACCTCAGTGAAGAACTGTCGATGCCCTTGAGTACGGCGATAGTTCTTGCGACGCTTCATCTTGAAAACGCGAATTTTCTTATTTTTACCATGAGACAAAACGGTTCCCGTTACTGATGTTTCCACTAAAGGAGAACCCACGGTTACCTGATCCCCATCAGCAATCATCAACACACGGTCAAAATCAATTGACGAACCAGCTTCGGCTTCAATTTTTTCTACTTTCAATTTGTCGCCGACAGCAACTTTATACTGTTTCCCGCCGGTTTCTACTACTGCATACATTATGCGAATCCATGATGTGTGATTTCGGTTAAAATTTCCACGAGCGACCTCAACAGACAATAAAACTAGTGGTTATTTTTTAGACGCGCGATTGTATCCATCCCACCTCTTGTCGTCAATGGAAATACCCATAAAATCTAAACATGCCCGTCAACTTTCATCTCAGCACTCCATAGACTAACTCTTTGGATTGCACCTGCGGCCCCTTCCTCGCGATTTAACAAAAAGTGACAATATAAAATAGCTATTTCACCAATCTTAGATAGAATAGTGCTTCTGTAAAACATTTGTAAATCAATGCCTAACCACGAAACTGATCATGGATGATATAACCGCGAAAAGTGAACTGAACTCTGGGAAGAATCCCGGGACAAACCCCGGAGCGTTGCTCGATCAGGCTATGAGTTTGGTTGAGAGTGATATTGCTGATGTAAACCAACTGATTCAGACCCGGCTAGAGTCTGATATTGTTTTAATCAGAACCTTAGGGGCTTATATCATCAAAAGCGGTGGCAAGCGACTTCGACCTTTAATCCTGCTGTTATGTGCCAGAGCATGTGGCTACGCTAACGGAAATGATCACATCACCCTGGCTGCGGTAATCGAGTTTATTCATACCGCGACTTTGCTACACGATGATGTCGTAGATTCATCCTCTTTAAGAAGAGGTCAACCAACAGCTAACGAAGTATGGGGCAATGAAGCTAGTGTGTTAGTCGGTGATTTTCTTTATTCACGATCATTCGAAATGATGGTCGAGACTAACAATATGCAGGTTATGGATATTCTTGCCAAAACCACGAATGCCATAGCAGAAGGTGAAGTTTTACAGCTATTAAATGCACACTCACCGGAAACCACTGAAGAGTCTTATCTAAAAACCATCCACCGAAAAACCGCCAAGCTATTTGAATCTGCAGCCTGTCTTGGAGGCATTGTCAGTGGGCAAAATGAATCAACCTGCCAGGCGCTGGCCGCATATGGCACCTATCTTGGAACAGCTTTCCAGCTAATTGATGATATTTTAGACTATGATTCCAGTAGCGATGAGCTTGGAAAGGAAATTGGCGATGATCTTGCCGAGGGAAAACCAACCCTTCCCCTTATTCATGCTCTGGGAAAGGCACCAGCCAAGGAAAGAAAAATTATCCAAAACGCAATTGTTGAAGGTGACAGGAGGAAAATAAACGAAATTCTAACCATCGTTAGAAGCACCGGCGCGCTGGAATACACAGAGAAACAGGCACGGATACAGGCTGATCTGGCCATTAACTCCATTTCAATACTTTCGGCAAGCCAATATAAGGATTCGCTAACTAATTTGGCGCGATTTTCTATTAGTCGAAGCTATTAGTTTTAGTTAACGTTGGGAAGCTTGACTTTCAGAAGGTGATATTTATTCTGTCTTCTCCATCCTGACATTTGCAATGAATGAGAATGCGCAACGGTGATCAGATTATTGGTGGCTTATTATAGAGTCTATTGACTTATTTTAATGATACGCCCAGTCGTTGCGTCAACGAACACATAGTAGTTTAGCGCTCCCACGTAACTTTCAGTACCACCTTCCTTATAACGATACTCAATATCGGCTTTGGTCTCAACTTCGATCGTATTCTGCCCAATATACCACCAATCCCTGATTT
>JAALKB010000315.1 GCA_011088265.1 Gammaproteobacteria bacterium | reverse complement strand
AGGCTTTTTTGTAATTCCTTTTGGCCCAAATGGTTCGTGCAGAAAACCGCGTTTATCGGATTGCTTACATCATATAAAGAAATATTGTGAGGACCATCCAACGTACTATTCGGACTTACCGCAGCCAAACCCAATCCTGAAGCATTCACCACCATATGTTTCCACCCGAACTGTGAAGTAGGTTGATACGTTACCAAAAAGGGTTGGACAGGACCATTAATGTCAATGGTGTTATACCCTGTACGATGTACTGCATAGGCTATGCCATTTCCCACAAACAAACGCATTCGCCCACTGCCTGAACTCGCTGTACCTGGCGAAGAAACCGATCTAACAATTTGCATAGACCCATTTTGATAGTTCACGACATGCAACGTTCCTAAGACAAGAACATAAAGGTAATCGCCGGAAAGGACCACGTCGTGGACATCATATATCAGAGGAAGTGTTTGAAGTATTTCACCACTGTCTAAATCAACTTCACACACTTTGCTATTAGGCCCATTTGCAATGCCCGCAAAAGCAATGCCTCCCGCTGCAGTAACAGCCCGTGCAGAACCTATAAAACTAACCTGACGAGAAATAAAAGCCACCGCGGGATCTGTGATGTCAATGACCGCTAGAGCATTTAAAAAGCCTCTAAACCCAAACATTCCATCTGACCGTGGACTATATAAATCATCGCGACCCGTTCTATCACATACCCGAACACCACGGCCTTGCGGAATCAAATGATGATTATAAGAAAAATCCCATCCATTTCCTACAACCGTGTTTGGACCCGTTTCGGAACGGTATTTTCGGGACCACACAAAGTCCATGCCCCGTCCTTTAATTTCCAAGTCCGTCACTTCTAGATACTGTTCGCCTGAAAACAAATAGACAGGATCAGTGTCTGAGCCGCCGTCACCGCCACCGCCGCCGCCACCGCATGGACCTTTGCAAGGAGGTGGAGGAGGGCCATCAGGACCTCCACCCCCGCCACCGCCACCGCCGGATGAGCCTCCTTGGGTTCCATGCCACCCCGAAGCCAAAATACCAACGCCCGGATCCGTGCAAGCCAGGGTTCCATCCGCTGTAATTGTCATGGGCCCCACTACTTCCCAGCGCCCAGCATCATGATTAAAACTCCACAACGCAGTCTTTGCCCCAGGTGGAAGAGGGTGGGTTGTTCCCGGTTCTGGTAAATTTGGAAAACACACAGGCGCAGGTTCATCAAAATTGGCCGCCCCATCCGTCTGCACTGTAATCACTAAAGGGAAATCCAGTCCATCAGGAAGTTGCCCCGGCAATCGATCAGGAGGGACAGGCGCAATGCCGACCTGGCTTCCAAATGCTCCGTCATCATATTGCAAAGAGCCAGGAGGAACGGTTATCTGTACGCCCGCCCATGCAGGATTACTTGCGGTTACAGCATCGGGAAACGAAACAACCGTTGCGTTTGATTGACTCACCTCTTGCAATGTGCTAGTTGCCACAAGAGGCAAATAAAAATTACCGACATTGACATCTTGGGTCGCTACGGACGTTAATGTTTTCCCTACATTCGGATAATAACCAGCCGAATTATTGCTGGCCGTTACCCCATTAATATGAACAAAAAAACGACCGACCGGTGTATGCGTAAGCCGAAAATCGCCCAAGTTATCTGTGACCGCAAAAACATTTGATTCGAGCCCATCAACCGTTACCGTAACCCCTTCCAGCGGATTGTTGACCCATTGATTGGTCCCAGCCACTTGGATCTGTTCAGAGGCAAATACACGACCACACACAATCGTGTTAGAAACAATCGTTAGACTCAAGGTATCAAACTCAATTTCCGTTATCCCGCCGGTTGCCCCATCGGCATCGGCATCAATGCCACGGCCAAAAACATCACTAAGCGTATCTCCGGCCACGGTCACACGTATGCGGGAGCTCAGAGGTAACGGGTCATCGTAAAATAAGGTCGCACTGGTTCGGCTGGATGCAACATGAATACGGCCCGTGAGGGTCTGCCCTCCAAAATCAGCATGAAATATCGTTCCGTCAATTACCGCGTTACTCGCTAAGGGATTTGGGAAGTAAATCACGGTTTCTCGGGTTACGGCAATGCCGCCCTCTCCATCGGCCGGGGAACTATGAACTGTAGTCAAAGGCGTATATACATTCGGGTCGCCCCCGCGCTGATATTCGAACAGGTTGGAAAGTTCATCCGCGTCAAAATCTAAAAGCGCGTCGTTGGTGTTGAACGGATCTAAAGGCGGGGTGCGCAATTCGTAAACGTCGTCAATTCCATCGGTGTCGGTACCAAGTGGATTGGTAATCCCTACACACAATACACAATAAAAGCTAAGCTGATTACTCTGAACACCTTGCAACTGCCCACTGTTCTCTTGACCCAGGGCCATATCAATGGGGGTTGTAACATTGGTGACAACTTGTCCATGACAAAGAATGTAGTAGGCGTTTGTATCTGATTCATGAACGACTTGTTGGTTGGGAAAATCGAATTGAGTAATCTCAAAACCGTGGACTTCTGTAAGGAATACAGAAAGAAACATTCCAAATAAAAAAAGAAAATGTAGCTTACATTTCACCTGAATCCGTCAGATAAAATCTGACGATTTTTCATTACCTGTTGGGCTAAA
>JAALKB010000068.1 GCA_011088265.1 Gammaproteobacteria bacterium | reverse complement strand
TCCAGTTTATACTGGATATGTAGCCTTTTCGGGTTCTTCAGGGACGACTAGTTACATCCCTGGCTTCGGCAGGAAGTGGTTTGGATTTCGCGATAATAGACAACCCCGACCGAGCGTTGTTATTTGCCAGAAGAGAAGCATTAAGATTAGGGGAGGTAACTGAAACACTGTTTTCTCTCGCATTGTCGATGTTTGATGCTCAAGACCGTTCAGAAATTTTGAATCTAGTCGAGTCTGATAGCGAGATAAATTCTCGAAATAGAGCAATACATCATTATCTTTCAGAAGTCCGTCGTCATATTACGAACTCGGAACAAGAAAAAAAGCTTGATAAGATTCTTGAATTTGCAGCTACTATGGAAGATATTGGCGATATCATTTCACATAACTTTTCCAGGTTGGCAGTTAAACGTCTTAACAGAGGAGTCAGGTTTTCCAGTGATGGTCATGAGGAAATTGAGCTAATACACAAACAAGTTCTCTCTTTATTGCGACTGGAAATCAATCGTTTTTTAGTAAACGACAAAAATGCCGTCAGCCTGTCAGAGGTTGGTGCGCTTGAAATAAAAAAACTGTGTAGTCAAAGTATTCGACGGCATCGCAAGAGATTAAGTGATCGCAAAAACGAAAGCATAGGTACCAGCTCTATCCACTAGGACATGATCAGGGGTTTACTTCAGGTTGTGTCTTTAATGGAATCAATATCGGATGATGAAGACGCATAGGTTTCTGCATAATAGTAAAACCAACTTGCCGTTATATGTTGCTCTGGAAAGATCAAAATTAAACACATTCGTGCTAATTGAATTGGGAATTCTGGGGGCACACTGACCCCTATCTCTCCTTTTCCTGTCCAATAACCAGAACCCATCTATGTCAGATTCATTAAAGCAGAATTGAATGACCACTATAAACTGACTAACTCTGCATTATCCTTTGGAGCCTGAATAAATCTGATACCTTTTCTAACAACTTATAGTACGCAACCCCGCGCATCAATAGGTAGAGGTAAGTATTTACCCCGCTCGTCAATCAACCATGCATGATCGAACATATTTGAAACCACACATACATGATTTGGAATGATCTCTATCTGATCTCCCGGTCGTAGTGAGTTTCGCTGGTCCACCTGCAAAGTACCATGTTCCTCACTCAAACTGACAATCTCGACGTCAGGTTGCCCTACTACCAGCCCATATCCTTTTAGTCCGAGCAGATCCGATGTTAACACCTTTGAACCCGCGTCGATAATAATCCGCGTTGGTGTTGGTCGGCTAACCACAGTGGCGATTACCCGCGCCGCACAATTACTCTCCTCGCATATACCACCCGTTATCAAAGAACGATCATTGTAGATATAGGTGCCTATTCGATACTCAGTAAACACCTCCTCGGTATCGGCACTCCACATGTCCGGTGTTCCGCCGCTAGAAACAATTAGGCATTCAATCCGTAGCATCGCGAGTTTAGACTTGGTTTCTTTCATGAAATCAGCAGCCAGCAGTGCCCCTCCAATGGCTGGGTATGTCATCAATCCAGCAAATTGAAGGCCTGAATGCTGGACTATCAATCGGGCAAGCTCCACTGCTTGTTCCGGCGTCTGTACGCCGCAACGACCTCCCCCTGTATCACATTCAACCATCACGTACAGAGGGTTTTTTGGATCGGTGAATGAATCTGAGAGCCCTTCAATCACCGTTGCGTTGTCCGCCGTAACAGTGAGCCTATTCACCCGCTTGAGCAACTTTCCTAATCGACGCAACTTGGTCGCGCCGAGGATATTAAAAGTAATCAACAAGTCGCTTACCCCCGAGTCTGCCATCACCTCTGCTTCTGATATCTTCTGGCAGGTAATTCCAATGGCTCCTACGTCCAACTGTTGGCGAGCGAAACGGATGGATTTATGGGTTTTTATATGGGGTCGCACGTTCAGCCCCCTGGAATCACAATGAGTCTGAAATGCGTCAATGTTGGCCCGGGCGATAGCTTCGTCGATCACTAAAGCCGGGGTCTCAACATCGTGAATATGTTTATTCATGGGGGTTTTCTACTCTAGGCCAAATCTTACGTTCCAGATTCATATAGGGGTTAGTCTTTGGGTTATTCGGATATGGGCCATCAACCTCTGCGTAGATTATTTTATGCGCTATGGCAGAAAATGCATCGTAAAAGTGATTCGTTGATTTAACCACTAACAAAGATTTTCTAAGGGGATCAACACCGAGGTTGCTAAAAATATCCGGACTAAAAACCTGTGAGCGAACCGTATTGAGTATGACATCTATACCCCCCACCAGTATCCATACACAATCACCTAATGGAACAACACTGTCACCAAAACGTTGGGTCGCGTTGGTCACTATGTTGCAAACAGTAACCGTCGCGTCGACAGGGTCACCGCCGACATCAGACGTCTTCCCACCAAATCGGAGTTTTAATCTTCCTCCAATGCCCGCAGAAATGCAGGTTCGTACTGCAATTGGGTCCCATATCGTCGCTAGCGCCGCATTTGTCAATTCCCGCTGAATCATCTTACGGAGAATAATAGTCGAATCGCCCGGGACACCTCCTCCAGGATTATCCCATACGTCTGCAATCACCACCGGGCCCTGCCCGATAGCACCCGCCTGATCAAGCGCTGTGTCTGGTGCTAAAAATACAGGTCGAGTCTTTCCCCGATAAGAGAATAGCTCCATGCCCAATTGCCTGGCAAGAGTCTGCCCCTGTTCTTCAGCGTTATCAGAAATGACAATAATTTTCGCTCCCAAGTCCGGTACATCACCTGCCATAAACCCATGAATAACTGAAATGGAAAGAATATCACCGACTCCTTCATATCGCTTTATTTTGTCAACAAAGCTACGAACCGGCTCGAAGTTAGTCGGAAGAATGTCGATCATTCGACAATCGAATATAGCTGTTCTTGGGAGAATTTCACCAATACTGGTCCGATGAGCCAAAGATACAAGATTTTCTGCAGCTTCAACAAAGTCAGTATGGGGAAACTCCTTGAATACGGTAATAATGTCCGCGTGTCGAACCCGACGTTCTGACAAATGGCTATGTGGATCGAATGTAACCCCAATGATCGTTTTTTCTCCCA
Source organism: Gammaproteobacteria bacterium (assembly GCA_011088265.1). Classification (GTDB taxonomy): domain Bacteria; phylum Pseudomonadota; class Gammaproteobacteria; order Arenicellales; family Poriferihabitantaceae; genus WLWV01. The sequence continues at coordinate 15,502 of JAALKB010000068.1, read as the reverse complement.
CCAGTGATCGAACTGCCTCAATCAGTTCTCCCTCACAATCCCAGCAGTTCTGGGCCACCATTGCACCATGTAAACCCAACAACACGATATCCAACGGCAATGCTGCGTTAATTTCACCTATTAGTTGGTCACGAAGAAATTCCCAGGTATATTGGTTAACAACACCGCCCGGTTCCGCCCAGGCAGCACTGCCTTCAATTAGCTCCCAGTTAAAGTTCGTTGCATGCTGTCGGGCGACTGGAAACACTGCGCTGCATAAAGTAGGGGCTTCGGGGTGCATTCCCGGTGCTGCGTAGAAACTCTCTTTGAAATGACTAAGGTCGGTACGTAACGGTGAAAAGGTGTTGGTTTCAGTGGCCACTGAACCGACAAAGACGCGCTTTTTAGTTGACATGGTGTGTTCCTTCTAACGTAGGTACTCTGAGAATGGAAGCAAGTAACCGCTTGGTATATTGGTGTTGTGGATTTTCGAAAATTTGTTGCTTTTGCCCCATTTCTACAATTTTCCCCTGATACATCACCGCGATCCGATCAGAGATATGGCGCACAACACCCAGATCATGACTAATGAACAGCATCGATATGCCTGCCTCCCTCTGCAGCTTTTTGATCAGATTAAGCACTCGGGCCTGAATGGACACGTCCAGGGCAGAAACCACCTCATCAGCAACAATCAAACGTGGGGCGATAATCATCACCCTGGCAATACTGATACGCTGACGCTGTCCACCAGAGAATTCATGGGGATGGCGATCCATCACAGTGCTATCGAGACCCACTTTTTCCAACATTGCGACAGCGTTGCGGCGAGCCTCCGCCCTGCTATTCACCAATTTATGAATATAAAGTGGTTCAATCAAAGTCTTCTCAATAGTCAACCTTGGATTCAGTGACGCGAAAGGATCTTGAAATATCATTTGAATATCGCGGCGAAGCGGTCGAAACCGGGACGCACTGAGGTGAGTTACGTCTCTTCCATCAAACAGAATTTCACCACCCGTGGGTGTATCCAGCTTAGTAATACTCCGCCCTATCGTTGTTTTACCACATCCGGATTCTCCGACCAAACCGAGCACTTCCCCATCTTTAATTTCGAAGGATACTCCGTCCACTGCTCTGACAGTATCATGCCCTTGAAACACCCCGGTTCGCGATGTTCGGAAAAAGGTTTGCAGTCTGTTAACCTTTAATATCGCTTGGCTCAAGTGCTTTGTCCCGCATAGTGGCAGCGCGCCCAGTGTCCGCCTGCGACTCTTATGTCATTGGGTTTTTCGTAGGAGCAACGCTCATCAGCGAAAGCGCAACGGGGTTGGAAAGCGCAACCGGGTAATACTGTCTCAATACCCGGGACCTGCCCAGGGATAGTATCAAGCCATTCAACATCACCATCGACCAAAGGCAGGGAGTTAAGTAACCCTTTGGTATACGGGTGTCGAATGTCAGCAAACAACGCTTTGGTCGCCGCCGTTTCTACTATTTTTCCACGATACATAACCGCGACACGATCGCAGGTTTGTGCTATGACTCCCAAATCATGGGAAATCAGAACAATCGCGGTACCAGTGTGGCGCTGAAGCTCTCCCATTAAATCAAGTACTTCCTTTTGAACTGTTACATCTAAAGCAGTAGTAGGCTCATCTGCAATCAGTATGCGTGGACTACAGGCAAGTGCCATTGCAATCATAATACGTTGGCGCTGCCCGCCTGACATTTGATGAGGATAGGAGTTTATCTGTAATATCGGATTCGGTATTCTAACGAGATCAAGGAGTTCTAACGTGCGTTGCTTTGCGGCTGCCCGGGAAAGCTTGAGATGTTGCAGCAACACCTCAACAATTTGATCACCAACACGATACACCGGATTTAAGCTTGTCATAGGCTCCTGAAAGATCATAGCCATTTGATCACCCATAATAGCCCGTCGCTCTGCGGGGCCAAGTATAAGCAGATCAACTCCGTCAAAGCAGACTGTACCCTCAGTGATACGTACCTGAGAGCCCTGCAGTAGACCCATAATCGAAAGGGCAGTTAAGCTTTTGCCACATCCACTCTCTCCAACGATCCCTAAAGTTTCATTCTCGTCGACGTGAAACGACAAATTGTCTACTACGGTAATGAGTCCTTGCTTCTGTCTGATTGCAACGCTCAAATTTTTCACTTCAAGCAAGGCCATACTCATACTCCCGCTATGTCATTTTTAAAGCGTGGGTCAATACTGTCGCGCATCGCATCTCCCACCAGGTTCATAGAAAAAACCGACAGAATAATGAGTGCGCCGGGGAAAATCAGCAACCATGGCGCGCGCGTCACATAAATTCGTTCTTCCGACAACATATTCCCCCAGCTCGCCATTTCTGGTGGTAATCCCAGTCCAAGGAAATCCAGTGCTGCGGACTGTAGCTGGGCAAATGCGAAGATAAAGCTCGCCTGTACTAAGAGCGGCGAAATCAGGTTAGGTAGGATGTGGCGAAACAACAAAGAGATGTGACCGGCTCCCGAACACCTGGCGGCATCAACGAAGACTTCATTCTTGAGTTTCAACGTCATACCAAAGAGAATCCGAGCTGTAGTGCTTGCATAGACAATGCCAATCACTAAAATAGTATTGATAACGCTTCTCTCCAACAACGTCATTAAAACCAATGCCAGAAGAAGTGCCGGAAATGCCATCAATACATCGACAATACGCATAAACACATGTCCAAGCGTCGTGAAATACGCCGACAACATACCAACCAGCCCACCAAGCAGCAGTGCCACAATCACGCTACCAGAGCCAATCAATATCGCCATTCTCGCACCGAATAAAGCTCGGGAAAATGTGTCTCTGCCGAAGTGATCAGTACCAAACCAATAAAGCGATCCAGGTTCCGATAATCGTGCTATAGGGTCTATTTCAGTTGGATCGAAGGGTGCCAACAGTGGTGCTGTAACAGCGGCAAAAATGATCACACCCAGCCAGACCATGCCCAACGTCGCCAGAACCCTACTGGACGCGAACGCTTTCAATCGTGACAAAAAAATCATTTTAAGGACACTCGTGGATCGAGCATGGCATAAGCTAAATCCACCAGTAGGTTAATGAATAGATACAACACTACAATAACCAGAATTACCCCTTGAATAACGGGATAGTCTCGGCGCAAAATGGATTGCACCACCAATCTGCCTATGCCGGGTAGTGAAAAAACCGTTTCAGTAACAACGGCTTCGGAAACCAAAGCAGCAAAAGTAAAACCGAAAGCCGCAACAACCGTTATCAGCGCATTGCGAAATACATGTTTAATCGCTACTTTTGTAGGGTGTAGACCTTTGGCCCGTGCAGTTCGTACATGGTCTTCTCTGGAAATATCCAACATCGACGCACGCACCAGTCTAATAATCAGAGCAGCATTTGGCGCTGCCAGGGTCAGACTGGGTAACAACAAATAGCGAAGATTGCTTATCCCTCCCTCGTCAAAAATAGACGGAAAACCAGAACTAGGGAACCAACCAAGACCTACGGCGAAGATCAAAATCAGATAGAGCCCCAACCAGAAAGTCGGAACAGAAGCGAAAAACATCGCTAAACCTGAGGTCAATTGATCAACCCAGCTCCCCTGTCTCGTTGCTGACAATACACCAATAGGAATGCCGAATATAATAATCCAGAAGATGGTCATCGTTGCAAGCAAAATGGAGGTCTGTGCTCCATCGGCAATGATAGAGGTAACTGGTGCTTTAAAAAAAATCGACTGCCCCAGATTTCCTTTAGCAACTTCGCTCAGCCAAAGCGTATACTGTTGCCACAGCGGTTTATCGAGCCCCATCTCCCTGGTTAATGCCGCAATTTCTTGCGGCGTCGCCGTATCGCCCAACAAAACCGCAGCTGGATCACCCGGTATCAGATGCACAAAAAGAAATACCAGAATAGAGGCAGCGATAAGAGTCGGTAGTAGTGTGAGGAGGCGTTTTAAGGTATACGAAAGCATCTAAGAAGAAACTGATAACGCTCTAGGTGTCCCCCGAAAATATCGAAGAGACACCTAGTATGATAGGAATTACTTACTAACGTTCCAAAAATGCGGCCAGATCAGTGTCGCCTCACCTAGACCCTGTAGTGAAGGAGATGCGATATTATAGGTATAAACATCCCCTGTTTTCATCGTAGGGACTTGCTTGTAGATCAACGCCTGTATCTCCGACCAAATTGCCTGCCTTTCTGCTGGATCAGATGTTGCGGTAAATCGAGACTTCAGCGCCGCTTTTTCCTCTGTCACCCACCATCCCGGATAGTTATCATTCATCACCGATATCAAAATAGGGTCCGGAACAAAACCATGATGCGTAAAAAACAAGTCCCACTGATCCGGCTGAGCCCGTTTCTCAATTAGGGTCGCCCAATCATATACCTGTAGGTCTATATTAAAGCCTGCATTGGCTAATTGTTTAGTGTAAACAATAGCTGTGTCATAATGGAACGGATAATTGGTGGAGACCATAAACTTAATCGGATCTCCCGTATAACCCGCCGCTTCTGCCATTGACTTTGCTGCCTCAGCATCACCTTTACTGAAATTTTCAGCACCCGATTCACTATACCAAACATTACCTTCTGGTAGAAAAGAGCCGTTTGCCCGCCATAGGCCCTCAGGGCCAATAGCAACTTGTAGCGCTGGGGTTTTATCAATTGCCGTTTGGATGGCACGGCGAAGCTCAAAGTTCTCTTTCAAAGGGCCATCTTTTGAGTTCATAAATACCAGACCAAATATGGGACCGCCATTTAAAATGGTATTTACGCCCGAATCGGCATCAAGCTCAGCGTACAAATCTCCTGGAATACTCTCAGCATAATCATAATCGCCGGCCTTAATGCCAGCCACCCGTGTACCGGCATCAGGTACAGGCATAAAGCGAAGCGAATCAAAATTCGCTTTGCGTTCTCCACCATATCCGTCAGCTGCACCAGATGGTGATGTGTAATCATCAAAGCGCACAAGTTCTACATGCCGATTAGGCTGCCACTCGCTGAATTTATACGGTCCAGTCCCAATATAGTTTTTCGGTTCGATAGGCTCCTTGGTAGCGCCTTCCATAACCGAAGCAGGATAAATTGCCGGACCACCATTGATGAACGCAAGCAGATTCTTCCATGGGCCAAAGGATTGTGACAGGGTAATCTTTATCTCATATTCGCCAGAAGCTTCTACTGAATCGACATTGGAGAAAAGCAGTCCTCCCCTTGACCCAAATTCGCCCCAACGCTTCATTGATGCAACTACATCCACGGAAGTCATTGCCTGACCATTGTGAAATTTAACATCGTCCCGTAAGGAAATCGTAATGATTTTTCCATCCTCGGACAATGAATCCCCAGCCGCCAGAAGATTAACAGGTGAGTTCGCTGCGTTAAAAGTATAAAGCCCTTCAAACATGTGATGCGCGATAGTTGTCGCAAGATCCGAGGTTACCACATGCTGATCTAAGCTCGGCGGTTCCCCAACGGTTGCATACCGTAATGTTCCAGCGGTCCAACCACTACCAACCAGGAGTCCATATAAAACTACCCCCAATATGGACTTCCACCAATTATTTCGTTTCATATTGTTTTCCTCTGCTATTGTAGTCAGAGCGCCCTGTAAACGGAGAGCACCAAAGAATGTAAGAAAGTATCACCACATTTGGATGTAAGTCAACAAAAGCTTGCAATACGCTGTCAATGTGTTCAGTATATTGTAAGTTACTTACATTTTGAAAATAATTATGCAGAACATCACTCGGTTCGATACCGCAGATGCCGCCGCAGGCGGTACTTCACGACCATTCTCAAAGGTCGTAAGAGCAGGCGATTTCGTTTTCGTTTCTGGTCAGGTCCCAGCTATTCAGGGGGAAATTATTCGAGAAGGGATCGTCCGTCAAACAGAACAGGTCATCCATAACATTATTGATATCCTGTTACTGGCTGATTGCACTTTGGAACATGTCGTCAAAGTTAACGTCTGGCTGGATGACCCCAGAGACTTCACCAGCTTTAATAGTGTATTTGAACAGTATTTTTCTCAACACCCCCCTGCGAGATCTACTGTTCGGTCATCGTTAATGGTTGATGCGAAAATAGAGATGGATGTCACTGCTTACAAGCCGATTTCATAAGCAGCACCTAATGAATCGAGTCATAGACATCATCTCAAGAGTTCGTCAGCTAGAACAGCAGTTCAGTAAACGCGAGCAATTGGTTGCCGATTTTGTACTATCTAACCTTGAAAAAGTCAGCGCGTTGTCGCAATTCGAAATAGCCGAAGCGACAGGAGTTTCCGTAGCGACGGTGAATAGATTTTGCGTCACACTGGGATGCAGAGGGTTTCGGGATTTCAAAATCGGATTAGCGCAAAGTGTGGCCGTAAGTCTGCAATACCTCGGGGGCAGCAGCAAAGAAAGTTCCGAATCAGAGCTGTTGGTAACCCAGGTATTCGGCGCATTGGTCGATACATTACAGCTGGCTCGGTCGCAACTTGACAGCATTACTCTGGAAAAGGCCATAGAAGCCTTGGCGGATTCCCAGCGAATCGCATTTATGGGCGTTGGTGGTGGCTCCGCCAACGTTGCAAGGGAAGGCGCTAACCGTTTTTTCCGACTTGGTATCCCCGCAGAAGCCTATGCCGATGGCTATCTGCAACGCATGCTTGCCTCTACCTTACAAAGTGGAGACATAGTATTCGCCATCTCCGCTAGCGGTGAACCACTTGAGCTACTTGACAGCGTCGCTATTGCACGACAATATGGCGCAACATCTATCGCGTTAACCCGGGTCGGTTCAAGCCTCGCTTCCGAATGTCACATCCCGATTGAGATTGACATTCCCGAAGATCAGGATATATACAAACCCCCCGCCTCCCGGCTGGTGTTCATGGCTATTGTTGATGTACTAGCTGCTGGGGCAGCCAGAAAGCGCTCAGAGAGGGTAAAAGAATACCTCCGACGTATTCGTACATCCATGGTTTCACTCTCAAAAGATACCGGGCCAAAGCCAATCGGAGATTGACTGCGTGCCACTATTGACCACATGGCATTAAGGCATCCCTCCCAACCCATACATTACGATATAGAAATCAAACAGTTAGGTATAGAGTATGGGCTTGCTGTATCAATTTTGTATCTCAAAATCGGTACATAAAATGGATTAGAGGAAACGACAAATGGAGTGTAACTTATTGATTTTATGGTGGCTACGCCCTGATTCGAACAGGGGACCCCATCATTATGAGTGCTTGCCGCCTATATGCTAGTTATATATAAATCAAACACTTACAGCGCTTGCTATCTTCCAAACTGCCAGTAAATGGCAGTATTGAGGATACAATATCAGTAAAAGTGGTACAAATGTGGGACACCGAGACTTAGAGAACTATTTGCCATCACCTGTAAAACTGGGCTCTATATTTCAAGTATGCTATGTTGACTATGGGTTTTCTTGCTAATGAACTTAGGTGATTGAATATGGTAAAGTTATCCTATGAACAAACTATTACAAGAGGCTGTTGAAGCCATCGAAAAACTACCCCAAGAACGCCAAACATACTTGGCAGAGCAGATGCTTATCCAGGCAGATGAGGAAGTCGAGTTTTTGCAAGCTATAGATGAAGGTATTGATGACGCTGATGCAGGTCGATTTGTTTCTGCTCAAGAGGAGCAGGCCTTACGAGATAAGATACAGGCTAAAGCTAACGCTGCATGAAATTGCGGCGAACCACGCGAGCCCAGCGTGATCTTGAAAGAATCGTTTCTTATATTTCTGATATAGAACACAGCCCAAAGATCGCTTTATCCGTTCTCGAACGAATAGAAAACGTATTAGAAGCGATCAAGGATAATCCCGAAATCGGCTTCCAAGGACGACGCCCACTTACTCGGGAAATGCCAATCCATGGATTGCGCACTACCATTGTCTATCGTGTTGTCGGAGACACTATTGAAATTCTCACTGTGTTCAGATCACGACAACAACCAGACAAGAAATATCACTAGATTAATTGCCTTAGCCTCAAATGGAGAAGTTTAGATCAAATCTGATAGTTACCCGATTTTCAGTAATGTAAAGTGATTTTTAAAATTAGTGATAGTGTATCCATGGAGGTATTGGGCATGGATCAACATCTAACTGAGCCAAAAGCACTATCAATAACGATAGCGTTATGAGCATGTAAGCTTTCTCGATGATCTATTTTAAAGCAGTAGTGTTTTACAAATTGTGTCAGCTCTAAATGCTTTTTTAAACGCCTGGCAGCATCTTCACAAAACATAAGGTTGTTTGCATTTAGCCTGGCGAACTCCTGTTCGTCACTTCGCTTCACAACGGTTTGAACGGGTGTGCCAATAGCAGATTCCAGCATGAATATGAGTTGGGGGAATTCTGGCCAATCGTTGTTCCCGATATCTAATCGTACGTATGCAATAGGAGCGTTGACTATGGGGTGTGGCAACTGAGCCCGCTTCTGATTCAATCCAGCTTATCAGTGCTGCTTTGTCAATTTTCTCATCAGGAAATATCTTGTCAACTGCATCGGCATACAATTGTCGTGCCAGTGATGCGGAACAGGGGCAAGTGCTTGAGTACGGTATCGTCATTTCAAATTCAAAGTTTATTCCAGAATCTTTTTTCTTCAAAGCGCTAATCGATACGGGATAAATTTGATAACCGCTTTCGTCACTGACAAGCGCTTCCTTGTTAAGCAACACTTCGAAAACAAGCTTTATTTTCGCTTCACTGCTTATTCCAGATTGTGAGTAAATGATTTCATCAAGTAGTCTTTCGAAGGTATATTTATTGCATTCCAATTCTGAAAGTTTATTGATCATCCCATGTAGACGAGACATATGAATACCTTTCGCATTCGCTTCCTCAAGATTGACATAGACATCTGCCTTCGCAGCAACCGTTTGTAATTTTTCATCCTGTAGTTTGATTGAAATCGGAACGGCAAGTCCCTCCATGCCTACCCATTGCAAAGATGACGGATTTTCTGGATTGGAATTAGAGGTAACATCTGGAAGAGTGTTGGTAAGCAATTTTCGTGTCCTATATTAAGAGGTGATAATAGATAGGCTGTCCCTGGGTAGATTAAACAGTTGTAGATTGAACAGTCACTTGATGGTTTTCTGTATTAACAGGAAGGTAAAAACAATTCGGCCGACCAGTGTGACATGCAGCACCTCTCTGATTGACCAAACAGAGGACGACGTCGCCATCACAATCGAAAGACATAGAGACCAGAGCTTGGAAGTGACCACTGGTCTCACCCTTAACCCATAACTTTTTCCGACTTCGAGACCAGTAAGTCATGTAGTTCTTTGACAATGTCTCGTACAACGCTTCTTTGTTCATCCAAGCAAACATCAACACTTCCCTAGTGGTCGCGTCTTGGGTGATTATGGGGATGAGTCCCTGTTCATTAAAGGCAAGTCTATCAACCACTGCGCTCAACTCCAAAGGGGTTTCAGAAGTGAGGTGCTCAAGATTTTTAAAGTATTCTCGTTCCATAATTCGTGATGCTGGTTTTCATTTTCTAATGTTCAATCTTATTCTTCCAGATCATATTGGCTAAGCTGGCTTTTCGCTGATCTTTACTAACGCGCGATGGATTACAGTGCGAATGAGGTGATCAGTAACCACAACCCAAATAACAAAAGTAGGCTACCCCCAAGAACACCCACACCACTTGCTGCCAGGCTCCAAAACGGCGACTGGTAGGCGACTAAAGAACTCGTCCACTCACGGGCCATTGTGGCAAGAAAGGCCAAGATAACAATGGTTGTTGCGGTACCGATAGACATCGCCATTGCGGCGAGTGCGCCATGCCAAATCAAGTCCATAGTGGTTGCTAAAATAAGCACCAAAACAGCCCCACTACATGGGCGTAGCCCAATGGAAAGAACAACACCAGCGAACGCATGCTTGCTACTGCTAGAATTTATCTCGGCAACGCTGGGCTGATGCCGGCAGCCGCATCCCTCTTTGTTGTCATGATTCGTATGATCGTGATGGATAGGATCACTTTGGTACTGCATCTGATGAACAGTTCTAAACAAAACGTTCGATGCGCGTAGCAACAAGTAGAGACCGACAATGGCAACGAGTGTAAAACTGAGACGGGTGGCCCACATAGACGCCGATTCCGTTTCCTTCGGTAACCAACCAGCTAAACCAACCAAACCATAAACCAATAGCAAAGCTGTTACACCTTGAAGCAGCGCCGCTGAAATGCCCATAGCAACACCGCGACGAAGTTGGTTTCGGTGGGTGAGTAGATAGGTTGTCAACACTACCTTACCATGTCCTGGTCCTGCTGCATGTAATACACCATAAAGGAAGCTTATTAGCACCAACGACCAACCGACACTGTCCCTACCGCGTAGCTTTTGTAACTCATACGTCAGTGAATGTTGAAATTGATGATGTTTTGACCATATCCAGTCTAATACCTGATCCAAGATGCTGACTTTTAATGACGCATCAACATTCTCGCTATCCAAGGTCTGCTCAGCGTAAGCCTGCTCAACTAGCGTAAAGTTTGCTTTATGATATTCGGTAAAGAGCAACATAGTACTTATCCAAGCGAGAAATATGACCATGGTGTAATTTACTCGCATTGCACGATCTCCTTTTCAAGATACATGATCCAGTGCGATGATCCCAGGTCCAACCTGATCCAGCAATAAATATAAATGCGGTCGTGATTCATCCGTCGGCAGCAGTTTGTTGAAACCGAGCTAGAACTTGTTCACGATAGGATTGACCATATAGTTTGGAGAAGCATCGTGATTCTTCTTTGTTTGCATCATCCAAAATAGCAATATCCGCCTGAACCAACTCAAGTGTCAGCGACAATCCGTATTTAACTTCTATACAGTAGCGTCGCCAACTCGCATATCCGCTTGATAACAGATCAGCAGCGAATTGTTTGGTTTGATCTATCATCAGATCAACCCTCATCTTGCTCAGCGAACCACTGCGGGAAAGGGTCATCAAGGGTTTTCCAGGTTTCAGGGCCCGCAGCCATCTCTGCGTCCGTGAGTAGGCATTGATCAAGGATTTCTCTGGTCTGTTCGGGTTCGAGATGTTGACCGATGAACACGATTTCCTGACGACGATCTCCATACTGACCCTCGAACTCGGTTTCAATCTGGGCGCGTTGATCAAGGTCCTCGGGCCAGTGCGCTCTAGGTGCCGCCGCCCACCACAACCCGGCTGGTCCATGACGAATTATGCCGCCTGCCTGGGACCATACGCCCACTGCGTCGATCCGGGTAGCGAGCCAGAAAAACCCCTTTGAGCGCATTACATTGCCCGGCCAATCATTTTCGAGTGCCTTAGCGAAGCGAGTCGGATGAAAAGGTTTGCGTGCACGATAGACAAAGCTGGCAATCCCATATTCTTCTGTCTCGGGTGTATGTTCACCGCGAATTTCGGCTAGCCACCCCGGAGATTGCTCGGCGCGTTCGAAGTTGAAGCGCCCGGTACCCATCACCTGATCCAACGGTATTTTCCCAAAACTGGCGTACAGAATATCAGCATGTCGGTTAAGCTGCTGCAAGGCATGTTTCAGCCGTTGCCGTTCCGCGTCCGAGACCAGGTCGATCTTGTTGATGATGATAACGTCCGCGAATTCCACCTGGTCGATCAAAAGGTCAGATACAGTACGCTCATCTTCATCGCCGAGAGATTCGCCGCGCGCTTGCAAGCTGTTTGCAGTTTCCAGATCAACATCGAAATTCACCGCATCTACAACCGTTACCATCGTATCCAGGTTGGCGACGTCAGACAGACTTATGTCATCCTCATCTCGGAATGTGAATGTCTCCGCCACCGGCAATGGTTCAGAGATACCAGTTGATTCGATCAACAGATAATCGAAGCGGCCCATCTTTGCAAGGCGACTGACCTCGATCAGCAAATCCTCGCGAAGCGTGCAGCAGATACAACCATTACTCATTTCCACAAGCTTTTCGTCAGCACGATTCAGATCAATATCGTTTTTGACCAGCGCTGCATCAATATTAACCTCAGACATATCGTTCACGATAACTGCGACACGCCTCCCGTCTCGATTATTGAGGATATGGTTGAGTAACGTGGTCTTGCCAGCACCAAGAAACCCAGAGAGGACGGTCACTGGTAACTTGAGATCATTCAAAGGTGTTGACGACATTTTTTCCTTTACAATTGTTTGACTTAGTCACGCCACAGTGGGTCAAGTGTCGCTAGGGCTCGTAAAGTTGCGTTGGGTTCGAGCTCGGGAGAGCGATGGATTACGCCAAACGTTTCATTGCCTTGCCAGAGGGAACCCTTTAGTAGAACAATTTCTCCAGGATTCGATTGAATAAACGCACTGTTTGATGTCTGATTCGAGCCAAGGTCGTATCGGTCAATGCCCTGATCGTCAAGCCACTGAGTGCCGGGGCCTTGGTAGGTGCAGACTAAACGGATACCCAGTCGATCAAAATGCCAACCGGGGCACATGGCGTGCTTTAAACATGCAAAACGCATCCCGATCTCGTCGCATCCCAATAACTCTTGCATGATTTCGCTCAAAAACGATAAGTCATCGACCAACGATGCACGACCACATTTTTCCGGCAGGCAGCCGAGCTTTGGCTGAATGCTAGACGTCAGAACCTCCATTTCCTGGGCTTCACCGGATTCATTCAAATATTTGAGGTACGTCTCAATCGCTGGATCAATCTTGCGTCGCCAGATGCAAACCTGAACGCCAGTCTCAAAAATCGCCACCAGATCAGATAATTCTGTCACGTACCGCCAGGATGGTTTCTCTGTAGTCGTTAAGGGAAGGGTACAGACTTCGGTCATGGCATCAACAATCCAGACAAAACACAACGCGAGTTTGGCCTGATTCCGCGATTGGTGGTGAACGATGCACCAGCCCTTGCCCCGCACTACCCGGATACTTACTACCTTTCAGAATCCCTACCCAAAATGGCGCAATTTCAGAAGGTTCACCAAATCGAATAATATCACCATTGGTTGCGCCCGCACGTTGTGCTTGACGGTTTACTTGTTCATTGTGCAACCATTGTGTGCCGGGTCCACGATAGGTGCAAATCAACCGCAGATTTGTGCGGTCAACATGAAACCGGCGGCAACCGTCATCATTCGTCGTTTCCAAGCGCATTGTGACATTACGACTCTCACTTACTCTGAAATAAATATCTGCCAAGCGTCGAAGATCAGTACTCCAATTTTTAAAGACTGATGGATCAAGACTCTGCTGTCGCAACAATGAAGTGACATCATCGTCGAAAGACGCCAGTGATGTTGGGCAGCGCATGTCTGATGGGTCTGATGACCGTAAAGTCAGCAGCTCAGCAGCGACCATTGTTTGGGTAGGGCGTTGCCACACGACCAGATTGACAACAGGGTCGCTAATTTTATTCAGAACACTAGATTGATGGCCAATGATATGTGGTGGCTCAGGCACTAACGTCTCTGAAATGATGGCACTTTGTTTCATGACGAACTCCCGTGACTAAATCGCAGACAGAGCTTTGGTCAGCGTCATTGCATTGTGTCGCATCATATCGAGATAGGTTGATGCGGGGCCGTTGGAATCGGACAACGCGTCGGAATATAGCGTTCCGCCAATGGTCACACCGGTCTCGCGAGCGATCTGTTCCAGCAGTCGGTTATCGGTGATTGTCTCGATAAACACGGCAGAAATACCCTCATTGCGAATTTGCTCAATTAAGTTGGCAACATCTTTTGCTGATGCCTCTGATTCTGTACTCATTCCCTGGGGCGCCTCGAAGTTCAGTCCATAAGTGACCGCGAAGTATCCGAAAGCATCGTGCGAGGTCACAACGGTGCGCTTACCTTCAGGAAGGTTTGTCATCAGTGCACGTATTTCACGATCAAGCATCTCAATTTCAGCAACGTATGTGGCGCGATTCTGGTAGAAATCTGTTGCCTTTTTTGGATTGGATTCGGCCAGGGAAGCAGTGATTCTATTCACGTAAGAGATTGCGTTCTCCAGGCTCTGCCAAGCGTGAGGGTCAAAAGCACCGTGGTGATCGTCGTGGCCCTCTTCATCTTCGTGCTTGCTGTTTACATGCTTCTCTTTCGCGGTATCTTCTTCATGGCCTTGGTGTTCGTCCTCCTCATGATGATCCCCGTCTTCCTTGAACGCAATGGGCTCGATGTCGGCAGTGGCTACCACTTTCATACCATTAAAATCGGAGGCATCGATAAGCCGATCAAGCCAACCCTCAAACTCCAGACCGTTCACGATTAGAACTTGGGCTTCGCTAGCCGCACGTGCGTCTGCAGGTGTTGGTTGATAGACATGCGCATCACCGTTGGGGCCAACCAGCGTCGTCAGACTGATATGCTCACCTCCAATGCGCTTCGCGATGTCTCCCAGAATTGAGAAAGTTGTGACGACGGGCATGGGCTGACCAGATTGTGCCAGCACAGGTGCTACTAGTGACAGTGCCATTATCCCGATAGTAGATTGAATTATTGTTTGAAATAATTTCATTGAGTTAAATTTTATGTATTGAGTTGATTGTTAGGGATGATGCGGGTTGCAAGCCCACCAATCAGACCAAGCACAAGAGAAATCCCGTAGACGATGCCGGCCACGAGGATGATCGCAGGTCCCGATGGCAAGCTGTAATAATAGGAGAGTAATAGTCCGGTCAGGCTCGAAAGGATAGCGATACTCATCGAAGTGACAATAAGTCCGCCGATACCGCCAGCCCAAAATCGGGCGGCCGCAGCAGGGAGAATCATGATGCCGACAGCCATCAACGTGCCGAGAGCATGAAATCCGCTCACCAGGTTCAGAACCACAAGTGCTAGAAAGGTAAAATGAGTTAAGGCGCTCAGTCTGCTGACCGATCGAAGGAATTGCTGATCGACACATTCCATGACCAGGGGACGAAACAGAATAGCCAAGATGAGCAGTGACAAACTAGCAATTGAGCACAATAGAATCAATGCCGCGTTGTCGAGAGCAAGCACCGTACCAAAGAGCACATGCATCAGATCTACATTGCTGCCACGGGTGGAGACAATCAGAACGCCAAGTGCGAGTGATATCAGGTAAAATGCGGCGAGACTCGCGTCCTCTCGCAAGGCAGTCACACGTGCGACGAAACCTGACAACAGTGCAACCGTCATTCCCGCTATCAGTCCCCCGATAGTCATGGCACCAAGCGATAGTCCGCTGACCAGGTAGCCCATAGCAGCGCCCGGCAGAATCGCATGGGCCATTGCATCACCCGTTAGGCTCATCCGTCTCAACATAAGGAAAACACCCACCGGAGTCGCGCTGACAGAAATCGCGATGCAGCCGAATAAGGCCCGGCGCATGAATCCAAAATCGGTGAATGGGTCGAAGATCGTTTCCCAGATCATGCAGCGCTCCGACCACAGATATGCGGTGGGCCTGAACAAGCCCCGCACATCTGACGTGCCGGAAATTGGTTTTCCGCCGTCCATACACTTTCC
>JAALKB010000314.1 GCA_011088265.1 Gammaproteobacteria bacterium | reverse complement strand
TTTTTCGAGCGTGGGGCATGCAAAATCTCCTAAACAGTGGTTGTTGCACACACTTGATTCAGAAAAATACAGCTTTGTCAGTAACTTATTCAGTCGATTGCCCTTTTCAAGCCAGTTTTCAAGACTGGTTCCGCTTCTCTGCTCGGTTCTGACCATGCCGCATCCTGCCACTTTCAGTGCAACGATCTGAGCATCCAAGTTCTGATCTGTCGTTGAGGTTCGTGCATACCCTATTTTTGTCTGATATGTGTTCATTTTGAATATGCCTGTAACGATATATGTTCAATAAATCGAATTAGACCCAAAGTAAACAGTTTTGCAGGAAGTTTTGGTGTTCATCGAATGTGGTGTAATGAGTATACTCTAAATGACACCTCCTTTATCACACTTTGAAATGGCCAGCTAAGAATGTAATATCCACAATATCATCCATTAGAGGGATGTCTTTCAAAGGGCGACCCTTTATTAAATCGTGAGCGGATGCTGTAAGAATTTTCCACTCCCGATGTTTTTTGCTATCTCGTAACATCACAGCAGTTTGCAGAAATCTCCGCGCCCAAATATCACGTCGGTTTTCCAGAAATTTCCAAACCTTGGCTTCGGCAATGCTGATCGGTTCTCCAGCAGCTATGATTTCTCGAGTTTCCTTAGTATCTTCAAACCAGCTGGCTGTGATATTTTTCATACGAACCCAAGTAAAATCATCATTGCACCACTTATCTCGTGTCTCTAATGATGCATTCCGCACCATATGTTGGGAATCAACCAGTTCAAGTAGGACCTCAAGTTCTAATTCCTGTGGCCGTAAATCGAACATATTGCATTCTTCGATAATCTCCAGGAATCCTGGGGCAGGCAAGCTCTGGCTTTCCACGCCATCGGCAAGAGCACCTTCTAGCAAAACACGTAAAGTATTCTCTAAGATTTCACCGGCACCCCCCTCTTTCGCAAAATGGGTAATCAGATATTTAGCCTCTCGAATACTCTGTGTGGGGATGAGAAAAGCGTCCTTGATCCCGTGTCCGGTCTTGAGAAGGACAAGAGCTACGAGAGTCTCGCGCCCTTTTTTGAGCATGATCGCTATATTTTGGGCTCCAACGCCATCCGTTATACTCATAGAGATTTTCTTGATCTTGGTATTACGGGTCGCTTTCCCCTGGATATTGTTGAAGGTGCGAAGGGTTTGCGTGATCAACTTATCCAGGTCCGTTTGCACATCGCCCTTGGGAAGCCAGCCACGGATCATCGGAAGTAGCATCTGTGTTTCAGTGGTAAATGCAGAATCGTTGAGGCGGGCTCTAAGGCCAGTAATAATTGCTTTCTGGACAAGTTCAGATCCAGACAGAAGCAAGAACAAGGCACAACGTTCAAAAACAGGAGTATCCATTGTGGCAAGGTGATTGGCCAAACTTGCCCGGACTTTTTCCGGTGCAGTAGCCAACATTGTATCGATAGCGTTGAATAAATCATATGCTGTACCGCCTTCTGACAACACACTTTGAGCGATTTTCTCTATATCTTCGTAGGGATCGAAGTTCTCCATGTCTGGTGAAGGAGAGATATTAACAGTATCCAATATAAATGATTGTGGAACCGGTAAGCCTACTTGTCTAAATAATCCCGCAAATCCCATCAGATGTGCTTGTTGCAATTCCCCGGACTCCAGTCCTGTCCTAACCGTCATTTCCACGGTTTGCAAAAAATCCTGGCCGTACTCACTGTCATTCTCTAATCTCATGCGAGCTTCGTCCAGCAGTAGGCCTAACAGTTGTGATACGTTACCAGAGAAATTATCTTCCTGAGCTACGAGAACAACCAAACCCGCAGCAACCTCCTTACTGTTTAGCAGTCGGGATCTTTGACTATTAAAGTACGATTGAAACTGGAGTTCAAAATTATACAATTCAAGTTGAGTGATACATTCAGTGAGAAGTTGAGAGGACATAAAAGTGCTTCCTGTTATGGCAAACGCATGAAAGTTAGAATCAAATGATTTTCTGCATATAATCATTATCCCATCCTGCAGCTTTACGTCTACCTTTGGTGGCCCTGTCAGAAAATACCTGAACAATTTTGCGTTTAGTTGCTTTCTTTAACTTGAGTTTATTTTGCAAGGGTGCTGCATGAAACGTAATCAGCTTGAAATGTTTACAACATTGGACGGATTGGTTTGTTCAGATCACCCGTATCGTAAATTGGAATCGATTATCGATTTGGATGCATTGGCGCAGCCGCTTTCAGTGCTGTATTCAGATCGTGGTCGTCCTGAGCTTGGTGTCAATCGGGCCTGATCAATAAGGCGGTGGCAACGCCTGCCAATGTTGAAGATGCCAAAGGTTTGCAACACGTTTGTCCCAATCAGGGTGCGGTCTATGCCGACAAAGCCTATTGCACTGCGGTCGCGCAAAAGACGATCAAACGCAAGGGATGCCATGACGCTACGATCAAAAAGAACACCATGCTCGGCAAGAACCGTGACAAGGATCGTTCCTTGACAACGGTTCTATTGTCAAGTGGAAATATTTAGGCAAAGCAGACTTTAAATAAAGCCATTTATTAATGGCAGGTATGGGGACGTTCAGATAATGTCATCCAAAACGGATATATGATTTAAGACGTAGCTAATTTCGTAGCGGAATGAAACATATTCATCTGCCGACCTCGATGCTGATTACAATGCAAACAGGCAGCTGC
>JAALKB010000067.1 GCA_011088265.1 Gammaproteobacteria bacterium | reverse complement strand
GCAAATGGTAAGCCCAACGCAAAATTTATCGAACTCGATAACATCGCCGCTGGACAACCCGCCATGGTGGATCTAGAAACAGATACTTTGGTAATCACAGATGGCCGTTTCGGACTTACTGACGGCGATAAAATCGAACTGGAATAATTCCTGGTAGACAAAAAGATGTTTCAGCGTATTCTACAAAATCATGTCCTGGCAAACCTGTTATTTGTGTTAGTGATGCTCATGGGCATATCCTCGTACTTATTGATGCCCAGAGAGCAGGACCCCACGATTAATTTCAACTGGATAGATATCACCACAATTTATCCTGGCGCTTCTACCCCAGATGTGGAAAACGAGGTGTCCAATGTGCTTGAAGATGCTATCCGTAATGTATCGGACATTAAATTCGTTTCCAGCAGTTCCCGGGATAGTGTTTCTTCCTTACTGATTCGGTTCGATGAAATATCAACTCGCACATTCGAGAAGCGACTTGCTGACCTTAGAAGGGAGGTTGAAGGTGTTAAGGACCAATTACCTGATGATGCCTCGGGTCCATTTATATTTGAAATAACAACTTCAAATGCTTTTCCCACAGCAACTGTAGTTATTAGTGCAATATCGGATGATCAAAACCTGCGGCGACAGGCTGCATTGCTAAAGCAGGATATTGAACGAATTAAAGGCGTAGGCCGGGTGTTAGATAATGGGCTGGCAGCCCCGGAGATTCACATCGAGTTCGACCCTGCCACCCTTGAACAATTCGGTCTATCGCCGAATCAGATAGCAGACACAGTACAACTTTATTTTCGAAATGTATCAGCGGGCACCGTCGATGTATCTCAAACCAATTGGTCAATTAAAGTCACTGGTAACCAATACGATCTGGAACGTCTCGGTAACATCCCCATTCTCACCACAGGAAGGAATGTCACACTAAAAGAGGTGGCAAATATCTATGAAGCTACTGAGCCCAAGCGGGAGTTGGTTCGATTCCACGGTAAGCCATCAGTGCTTTTTGCTGTGACCAAGCAGGACAAACAAAATATTCTTGAGTTGGTAGAACATATATCAGAGTTCATTGAACAACGACAACCTGCCTATGAATCCCTGGGCGTTAGCGTAACTCTTGTCGATGACCAGACACAAATTACGAAAGATGCGCTAAGAGTCATGCAAACCAATGCGTTATTAGGGCTTTTATTCGTTGTTGTGGCTACGTGGTTTTTTCTTGACACCAAGATGGCACTATTAACTGGCATTGCTATTCCCTTCATATTGGCCGGTACTTTCTGGTTTCTTTCGAGTATTAACCAAACAATCAATGTCTCGGTACTACTTGGTGTAGTGATTTCTCTTGGCATGCTGGTGGATGATGCCGTGGTCGTGGTGGAATCCATCTACTATCGCCTGCAAAGAGGTGCGGATGTATTAAAAGCAACCGTGGAAGGACTAGCGGAAGTCATTACCCCCGTCTCCACCGCGGTCTTAACCACAATAGCCGCATTTTTACCTCTGATGTTGCTGCCAGGTATTCTGGGAAAGTTTATGTTGATAATCCCTTTGGTTGTTACCGTGGCATTACTAATTAGTCTCGTCGAAGCATTCTGGCTACTTCCTGCTCATATCGCCGCTTTTAACGTCAATTTTAGCAAACCTTCCCGGATTCACAGGACCCGCGAAAGATTTCAGCGCTGGATTAGACTGAATTATGGAAAACTCATCATCCGCGTATTGAAGCATCCGTTTATTGCGATCATTGTGCTACTAGTGGTGTTTGGCGGCACCATTAATCTGGTTGCCACGGGTAAAATAAAATTCGACTTCTTTGCCAGCGATCCTATTCGACTGTTTTATGTAAACGTGAAAATGCCATCGGGAACGGAAGTTAGAAAAACCATGGACAAGGTGCTGGAGGTAGAGAATACAATAAACAAACATATTAAACCCGGTGAAATACGATCGGTTGTCAGCTATTCGGGTCAAATGTTAACGCAGACTGAGCTATTTTTTGGTGAACAGTATGGCCAGATACTGATCTCACTGAACCCTAAAACCAGGGAACTAAGAAGTGTTGATGAAATGATTGAAGCCATGAATTCAGATGTCATGTCTACTACCGGTATCGAACAGATCTCCTTTTTACGTTTATCTGGCGGTCCCCCAGTTACTAAGGCCATTACCGTAAAAGTCAGGGGCAACGAGTATCAGCAAATTCATGCTGCATCCGCAGAGATCAAACAGTTTATGCAGGAAAGTGGTGAATTCCTGGAAGTAGCTGATGACAACCTGCCTGGACAGAACACTCTGGATTTAACCCTTAATGGAGATGCGATTCAGCGAACGGGTATCTTGCCAAATGACATATCGAGAACCCTACGATTATTGGTAAATGGAGAAATTGTTACCAGCTTCCGACATCAAGGGGAGTCCATCGATATCCGCGTTAAATCATCAAACAAGCTCCAGCAAATAGACGATTTATTGGACCATCGAATTCTTTTACCAAATGGCGAGTCTACACCACTCAATCAACTGGTCGACGCCAGAAAAACTCAAAGTGCGAGTACTATTCGTCACTATAACTACCGTCGAACGATCACAGTGGAATCAGACATTGATACCTCAAAAACAGACACCATCGCGGCGAATCAGAAGATCAAGGACTATTGGAAAACTATTCAGCACAAATACCCTAATGTCGATCTGGATTTTAGTGGGGTTCTTGACGATATTGAAGAAAGTCTAAGTGCTATTGGAATGCTGTTTCTTATGGGACTCGGACTGATATATCTGATCCTGGGAACCCAATTTAAAAGCTATTTCCAACCATTTTTGATCATCATGACTGTACCCATGGCGGCCACTGGGGTTGTTCTTGGTCTTTTTATTGGCCAATATCCGCTGAGCCTTTATACCCTATACGGTGTGGTCGCACTGGCTGGGATTGCCGTAAACGCCGCAATTGTGCTGATTTCCACAGCAAACAAACGTCTAGGTAATCAATACAACGTCACCAGCGCAATTGTGCAAGCGGCAAGACGCCGGGTGATTCCTATTTTGATTACTTCCATCACCACCATTGCAGGTCTCTTTTCTCTCGCAACAGGACTGGGGGGACACTCTCTTTTGTGGGGGCCCATGGCAACTTCCATGGTATGGGGAGTCGCAGTCTCGACAGCCCTTACGTTATTCTATGTACCACTATTTTATCGCCTATTTATGAAGCCCTGGCGCAAACCCACGACAAGGGTCAAAACCACTACACCAAAGGAAATTTCCGCATAGCGCTTACATGTGATCCGCTTACATGTCATTCAGTGAATTTCGTGTTTTTTCTTATGGAGTATTAATAAAACTACAGTCGACCGAAACCTATCTAAAGAGACTGGATCAAATAGCGATCAAAATTATAAAAGCTTCGCTGGCCCCATCCCATTACCCCCGAAAAATAAAAGCTACCCTTAGCCGGAATTTCGAGAAATATTGCCCACCCAATGTTTCAATTGAGGCGTCACCTCAAAGTACCAAATTCAGGTGACGCCACAGATGTAACAACAGATTAGCCAGCAAATGGGCGAGTAAACACGAGCAAATAAACGGAACCAGTAAATAATTTGGTTGAACGATTTAAGAGAGCGATTTATGCCACCTTGGTTACTGATTCGGAGCCCAATACTTTTCCAAGAGCATTCAAACACGTATTAACGTTCTGGCTTCGACACGTTTCACCCATTAGTCCAATACGCCAGATTTTACCAGCCAGGTCTCCCAATCCGCCGCCAATCTCAAGCTCAAAATCCCGCAAGAGCAGAGCCCGTATTTCGCCGTCGATTAATCCGTCAGGAATATTCACCGCGTTTAGCTGGGGTAATCGATGGGTTTCCTTCACCAGCAATGTCAGTCCCAGCTTTTCCAACCCAGCCGCTAGTTCCTTGTGATTAGCATGATGTCTTGACCAGGTATTTTCAATTCCCTCTTCATGGAGCATAACCAGGGACTCATGCAACGCATAGAGTGAGTTCACCGGAGCAGTATGATGATAGGAACGACCTGCGGATTTACCTTCACCACTCCAGTATCCCATCACAAGATTGAGATCCAGAAACCAGCTCTGCACTTTCTTTTTTCGGTTTTTAATTCTCTCAAGTGCTGCTTCACCAAAGGTCACCGGTGAGAGCCCAGGGAAACAGGAAAGGCACTTTTGGCTACCGGAATAAACCGCATCCAGACTCCATTCATCTACCCTGATGGGTACCCCACCCAATGACGTAACCGCATCCACAATCACTAATGCACCGTGATCATGAGCTATTTGGGCCAGCCCTTTGGCATCGGACAATACTCCCGTGGATGTCTCTGCATGCACAAACGCCAGGATTGAAGCATCAGGATTATTGATAAAAGCCTGTCTCACTTTATCCAAACTAACGGGACTGCCCCATCCATCCTCTACGACAATCGCCTTTGCACCACAGCGTTCGACATTTTCTTTCATTCGGTGACCAAAGACGCCATTGATACACACAATCACCTGATCACCAGGTTCCACCAGATTGACGAAACAGGCCTCCATGCCAGCGGAACCGGGAGCACTAATGGGCATCGTCATACTATTGCTGGTTTGAAAAGTATATTGGAGCAGCTGTTTGATTTCATCCATGAGTCCGACGAACGCCGAATCAAGGTGCCCAATAGTGGGTCTAGCCGAGGCCTGCAGTATACGTTCATGAACCATGGTTGGACCTGGGCCCATGAGTAGTCGGCGAGGAGGAGAAAATGATTGAAACACAATTAGGTTTTGAGGGTAAAGTTGAAACTAAATCCTAATTCTGTTTGCCTTATTTTCACAATCAAGAAGCGTAATACATAGGATAACGAAATCTGATTACCTGTACACGACACTTAATATAAACTGGCGTCGAGGGGAGGTTCGGTTTTTGATAATATCCGAAGCGATCCGATTTGCCATTCGAACTAACCATACTCCCAGGCGATTTCGCCTGACGAATGGCCGATATCGCAATCATTGAGTACAACTTGGGCACAACTAATTGAGCGTAGCCATTTAGCATAATTATTGAACACAGTCATTGAACACCACCACTGAACACCACCATCTGAACACAATCGTTGAGCTTGACCAATTGAGCACAGCCAACTGCGTACAATCGCCTACTGCGCGCAATCAATTATAGGCATAACAATCGGGCACAAACGTAAAAATGAAAATATTGCTTGCAGATAGCTTTCCTGACACTCATGCTGCGACGTTGACTAAATCAGGCCACCAAATCACTTCTGAACCATCGTTGGATGCGGACACAATGGTTGGTGCCATCGAGGATCACGACATCCTCATTGTAAGAAGTACTAAAGTTACCGCCGCAACACTGGATGCCGCTCGAAATCTTAAGCTGGTGATTCGAGCTGGCGCGGGAACGAACACCATCGATAAAACCCATGCCGCAGAGAAAGGGATTAGCGTTTGTAACGTTCCGGGAGCAAACTCCATTGCCGTTGCCGAACTAGTGATGGGTCTGATTATTTCCATTGACCGAAACATTCATGAAAACGTAAGTGATCTGAGAAGCGATAAATGGAATAAGAAAAAATATTCAAAATCCCGGGGTTTATACGGGCAAAAAATTGGGATTCTCGGTTTGGGCTCCATCGGCTTAGCCGTGGCAGAACGCGCCAGGGCGTTCGGCATCGAATCCTATTCTGTTGCAAAATCAGGCCGATCCAGAGAAGTGGAGAACAGAATTCAGGCATCAGGCATCAGGCAACTTGATTCAATTGATGACGTCCTTGGTTTGTGCGATATCATCTCCATTCACATGCCATCAACCCCCCAAACCCAGAAAATGATAAACGCGGGGTTCCTATCCAAAATGAAGGATGGTGCTATGCTCATTAATTCGTCTCGTGGCGACCTTGTCGATGAAACTGCACTTCTTGAAGCCATGAATACCAGGGGTATTCGTGCGGGTCTTGATGTCTACGATAACGAGCCCTCGACCGGAGAAGGTGCTTTTCACTCTGAAATCGCAAAACATCCCAATACTTGTGGAACACACCATATCGGTGCTTCAACGGAACAGGCGCAGATCGCTGTTGCGGATGGCGTACTTCGGGTCATTGAATCCTTTGAAAGTGATCAGCTAATATTCTGTGTAAACAGCTAGAAAAATCGATAAACCTACTATAGACCTACTACGGTGGCATGGATTCCCAGACGGTATCGCCCAAGTCGATCATGGAAGTTTTTGTAATACCACTTAATCCTGCCGAAAAGTATCCAATATCAAAATTTCAGGAAACCATTAAATGACCAATCGTAAACACAACTTCAGCGCAGGCCCCTGCACCCTACCCTTCGAAGTATTGGAAGAGGCCCAAAGCGAATTTGTTGACTACCAGGGAGCTGGCATGTCACTCATCGAAATGAGTCATCGAGGTGTTCATTTTGATGCTGTTGCTGATGAGGCAATGAAGATGTCAATGGAAGTATTTGAAGTACCGGAAGACTTCAGCGTTCTTTTTCTCCAGGGCGGCGCGATTCTTCAGTTTTCCATGATACCCATGAACCTATTACACAATGGTCAAAAGGGTGCCTATGTCAATTCAGGAACCTGGGCAAAAGGAGCCATCACCGATGCAAAACAATATGGCGAAGTGTATACCGCTTGGGATGGCGCAGAAAACAACTACAGCCGGATGCCTTCTTCTGACGAACTGCAAATGCAGGATAACACTCGATACCTTCATATCACGACCAATGAAACTATTGGGGGCATACGTTTCGCCGAATGGCCTGATGTGGACGTACCACTAATTGGCGACATGTCATCTGAATACATGGCTAGACCAATTCCGTGGGAAAAGTTTGATATGGTTTACGGCGGAGCCCAAAAGAACCTTGGGCCAGCGGGCATGGCCGTGGTGTTCGTTCGTAAATCCATCCTGGAAAATACTAATCAGAATATAGGGAGATATCTTCGATACGATATTCATGAATCAAAAGATTCCATGTTCAACACTCCCCCGGTATTCCCGATCTATATGTTCGGCAAAGTACTTAAATGGATGAAAAAGGAAGGCGGTCTTGCTGCAATGGAAGCCAAAGCCAGCAAAAAGTCATCCGCTCTCTATAATGCCATTGACCAAAGCGATGGCTACTATAACTGCCCCGTTGAAGTTGCTTCAAGATCTCATATGAACGTGGTGTTCCGTTTACCAAGTGAAGAGCTGGAGAAAAAGTTCATTGCGGAAAGTGCTAACGAAGGCCTGTTGAATCTAAAAGGCCACCGCAGCGTTGGGGGATGTAGAGCGAGTATTTACAACGCCCTGCCCTATGAAAGTGTTACTGCTTTGACCCAGTTTATGGAAGCCTTCAGGGCTGCGAATAGTTAGAAAACCTGACCTACTCACAATCGTTTACTCGCTTCTTTCAACATGACGACCGTAAAACCGTTCGATGGATACCTGGTTAAATCCAGATTCGCTGACCAGGTTGTTTCTCCTGCCTATGACTCCGTGTCACCTGTTCAGCGTCGGAAATTTGCCGAGAAAAATCCAGATAATTTTCTCAATACCATGCGGTTATTGGAAGATTTCAGCCCCGACCATCAGCCGACCCATAAAGAACTGCTCGAGTTAAACAGGTCTAATCTGCAACGACTGCTTGATAATGGCTTTTTTAGTTATTTGGCTACACCTTGCCTTTTCATTTATCAGCTAATTACCGGGGAACATGTACAAACTGGTCTGGTTTGTGAGGTGGGGGTAGAAGAATATGAGCAAAATCGGCTACGCAAGCACGAAAACACCAGAAGCGACAAGGAAGACCTACTGGCCGAATACCAAAAGGTAGTAGGTGCATCTTCCAGTCCTATTTGTCTGACCTATGAGCAAAATAACAATATCGATGAGATAATGAAGAAGTACAGCGAGCACGAAGCTGACCTGAAATTTGTTTCCGAAGACGGCGTAAAGCAAAAAATCTGGTGCGTTAAAGATCCGGAGCAGCAGCAGGAATTCATCACACTGTTCAAATCAGTGGACGTCACTTACCTAACTGACGGTCACCATAGAGCCGCATCGGGACGCCTCTACGCTGAGATCATGCGAGAAGAAAAAGGAAATCGTGGAGATGAACCATATAACCAACTATTGGTTGCTCTCTTCCCCGATTCCCAATTAAATCTCCTACCCTTCCACCGTTGTGTTAAAGACAGCAACGGACTGTCGGAAACCGAATTGGTGAAGGTACTTGAACAGGACTTCGAGGTAACTGATCTTGGCGAGATTGATTTGTTTCAACCTGATCAACATGGCGAATTCGGCATGTTGATCAGTAACAAATGGTTCAAGCTCAATATTAAAATGGGAAGGGAAGAATCATCCAACCCCGTTAATTCACTGGACGTCAGTATTCTTCAGACATCCATTCTGGACCCAATTCTGGGAATAAAGGATATTAGGAGTGACTCCCGTCTCGACTACATCGCTGGTGTCAGTGGGGTAGACGGGATACGTCAAAAAATGAAAGAGGGATGGGAGATCACTTTCACCTGCTACGCTACGTCCATAGAACAACTAATGAATGTCGCGGATGCCGATGAACTGATGCCGCCCAAGTCGACCTATTTTGACCCTAAACCCCGATCGGGAATTTTTGTTCGATTAAAATAAGTGGTGGTGGTACCAGGATATATGGGGCAAAAAAGAGGAAGAAACAGAAGGGGTGAAACGGAAGCGAGATTCAAACGGCAGATCCTAATAGACCCATCATCCCCAAAAAGCTGCTGATCCAAAAGCTATTGAACAGTCCATTTTCCTTTTGTTACCCGGTCATTACCACCCAGGTCCAGATGGGTTTCCACCCGCTGAAACCCCTTTTCTAATAGTATACGACGCACCTTTTCGCCTTGTTTAAACCCATGTTCCAAAATAATCCAACCACCTGGAACGAGGAAATCACTGGAATCTTTGATAATCTTTTTTAAATCCCCAAAGCCATTCTCATCGGCTACCAAAGCCATGGTCGGTTCAAAACGAACATCGCCCTGATCGAGATGTACATCTCCTTTTGGTATATAGGGCGGATTTGAAACGATAATATGGAACCTATTCTTTCCGTCGCCGCTGCTTCCTAGAGGATCAAACCAATGGCCTTGCAAAAAACGAACATTATTAATCCCCAACCTGGCCCGATTGAGCTCAGCGAGTTCTACTGCGTCAAGGGACAGATCTATTCCAACCACCTCGTACTGCAATAGCTCAACGGCAACAGCAAGTGCAATCGCCCCACTTCCTGACCCTAGATCTAATAACCTCGGCAAGATCGTCTCATCAAAATCCTGGCTGACCGCCAAAACAGTCTCCACAACCAATTCCGTATCATGACGGGGAATGAGCACATTGGGGTTAATCGTTAAATCCAGGGACCAAAATTCCCGGGAACCCGTAAGATAAGCAATCGGCTTTCCTCTCTCACGCTGATCGACCAGACTTTTAAACTCCAATATGATAGCGTCAGAAAGTATCTCTTCGCCATGGGAGTATAAAAACGCTTTGCTCTTGCCTGACACCGAACAAAGCAGAGCGGTAGCATCAACTAACGGTGAGTCGCTGTTCCCTAACTTTACCCTGGACCAGCTTAATAATTGATCAATCGTCATTACCGACAGAACGCTGCAGTCAGGTCTGATTCATTTCTGCTAATAGATCTGCCTGATGTTCAGAAATAAGTGGTTCAATGACTTGGTCAACCTGCCCTGAAAGCACCTCATCAAGCTTATACAAAGTGAGATTAATTCGATGGTCCGTCACCCTACCCTGGGGATAATTATAAGTGCGAATACGCTCGGATCGGTCGCCACTTCCTACAAGGGATTTTCGCGTGCTAGCCTGTTCCTGTTGTTGTTGCTTGGTTTGCGCCTCCAGTAATCGGGACTTAAGCACGGACATGGCCCGAGCCCGGTTTTTGTGTTGTGATCGTTCATCCTGGCATTCCACCACGACCCCGGTCGGTAAATGAGTGAGCCTTATGGCGGAGTCTGTTTTATTCACGTGTTGACCTCCTGCGCCAGAGGCACGGAATGTATCGACCCTAAGATCAGAAGGATTTATTTCAATGTCATCCATTTCATCAGCCTCTGGCATTACCGCAACAGTACATGCTGAAGTATGAATTCGACCCTGGGATTCCGTTTCAGGAACACGTTGCACACGGTGAGCACCCGATTCAAACTTTAACCGGGAATAAGCGCCCTGACCTTCGATTCGACTGATGATTTCCTTGAAGCCCTCATGATCACCTTCACTGGAACTCATCACTTCCACTTTCCAGCGATGAGTTTCTGCGTAGGCGTTATACATTTTAAATAGATTCCCGGCAAAAAGCGCCGCCTCATCTCCCCCGGTCCCTGCCCGTATTTCGAGAAAAACGTTACGCGAGTCATTAGGATCCTTGGGCAGCAGCAGTCTTCGTAGCAACTCCTGGTTTTCGTCAATTCTCAGCTCTAAACCCGGCAATTCCTCCCTTGCCATATCCCTAATTGAAGAATCCGCATCCTCCAGCATGACTCGGGTTTCCACCAGCTCTTCATCCAATTGCTGATACTCCGCAAACGTTTCGACGATAGGCTCAATCTCGGACAGCTCAATGGAGAGTTTTCTGAACTGATCCTGTTTGGTAATAACATCCGGATCCGACAATAGGACATTAATCTCTTCATGGCGATCAGTTACCTGAAGAAGTTTTTCTTTGGTAGACGGGTTCATATATAGTCTTACAAAAATAGCAAATCAGGAATCAGGGACAAGGCGTATGCGGCATATGCGCCTGGTGTTAACATGAATATACACACTGGGCCTAAAACCACACTGGACCTGAAACGCTGGACCTGAAACAAGTGGGCAGAAGTCATCTACCGATACCATATACATAGATGTCCTATAAAGATATCCGATAAAAGGAGATGATCATGCCCAGGAAATTTAAACAATAATCAGAAGAAGTAAAGAAGGCTATAGATCGAACAGTCTCCTGGCAGCCGACACAATATCCACGTTGTCTTCACCGTGATTATTCCCATCGACCTCCTTATCAATCTGTCTTAATACCTGGCTCGGTTTATGGACAAACTTATTAGTAAGATCATGGGCCAATTGTTCCACCACCTGCTCAGCATCCGCCCCACTCTGGAGTTTTTTCAATGCTTTTCCCAACTCGGCTTCCTTGAGAGCATTCGCTTTTTCTCTCAAGGATTTAATCGCAGGCTCAGACTCCAGAGAACGCACCCAGCGCATAAATCGCACGACCTGGAGATCGATGATCGTTTCAGCCTGCTCTGCTGCACGGAGTCGCATCTCCCTGTTTTCGTCAATCACGTTGCGCAAATCATCAACAGTATAGAGATAAACATCCTTTAACTTCGCTACCGCAGCCTCCACGTCCCTGGGTACTGCAAGGTCGAGAATAAACATTGGTTTGTGTTTTCGACGATCTAATGCACTCTCGACTGCTCCTTTACCCAGGATTGGCAAGGTACTTGCCGTTGACGATACCAAGATATCGGCCTCTTTTAGTCGATGGGGGATATCGGCGAGGGAAATCGCCTCGCATCCTAACTCCTCCGCGAGATCCCTTGCCTTGCCTATGGAGCGGTTCGCAATAATAATGTGTTTTATGTCATTGCGTTTAAGATGGCGAGCGACTAACTCAATGGTTTCTCCTGCACCAATTAGTAATGCGGTTTGCTCAGAAATTGATTCAAAAATTCGCTTTGCCAGGCTAACCCCTGCATAAGCGACAGAAACAGCATTTTCGCCAATCGCAGTATCAGTTCTAACCTGCTTGGCAACACTGAAGGTATGTTGAAAAAGTCGATTTAATATTTTTCCGGTAGTGCCGGCATCTGAAGCAGTCTGGAAGGCGGTTTTCATTTGCCCCAGTATTTGTGGTTCTCCAAGCACCATGGAGTCAAGGCCCGAGGCTACCCGAAAAGCGTGTTTCACCGCGGCCTCCCCAGGATATTGGTAAACACTACTAATGAGGTCCTCTTTTCGAAATCCACTGTAATGTGAAAACCAATCCACAATCCCATCATCACTAACCGCGCCACTACCACAATAGATTTCGGTACGATTACAGGTGGATAATATCGCCGCTTCCCTGGCGTAACCCGAAGATGTGAGATCCGATAAAGCCTGGTTAATGGTCTCAGGACCAAACGCGGCTTTCTCTCGAAGTTCAATCGAGGCCGTGTCGTGATTAAGTCCAAGGGCCAAAAGTTGCATAACTGATAGTAAAGAACAACGAAGAAAAAAGGTCAGAAAACCGACTGACACATTGCTATTTCAAGTCTACTGTTGTCATGATAACAATGAAAAAGTTGCAAAAGCCAAGAATATGAAATCACCAATATGCTAGTCAGCATATACAATAGAGAATTGAAAAAGAAAACAGAAAAACTGAAGTTTCCGCTTTCACCAGCTCTGTTTTCAAGTAGCTCCATTCCCAGGTCTGGATCCAATATTCAAGCTTAATGATAAAGCAAGCCGAAGCCATTTTCGAGGTAGAAGCCATTTTCGAGGTAGTATAATAGTTATTGTCAGCAAAATCTCCATCAAATTCCATCGAAACCAGCGCTCCGTGATGTCTGTAAAAGCAGACGATCAGGGTATGAGTAACAGAAATTTACCATCAACTTGCCCCGAGTTGCCCCCGACTTATCCAGGGAAATTTGATAGACTCACTGCATGCATCCAAAGAAAGATCCGGAATTAGTTCATTCCATCGAATCAAAATGCAGGCCTGTCTTCTCAATTGGGCTTGCCCTGTGCGTTATCGGTTTGAGTGCCTGTTCGACCAGTAATACCGCCGGTATGGCAGTATCAGGGTCAGAGACAACAGTATCTGCGAATCAATCTCCCAATCCAACTACCGATAATCAGAACGAAAACACATCCACCCAGGCTCCACTCGTTGAATCTTTATCTGCTGAATCCTCGCAGGATGGGTCTTTACCCAAAACTCAAAGGGTGCAATCGAATAGTCAACTGAGCAAAGGGTTGCTTGAAGACCTATTGATCGCAAATATTGCATCGAGACGGGGCCAGTACAAGGAAGCATCGGACGCATTATTAAGCGCGAGTTACCTGTCAAGAAATAGCAAAATCATCACAGATGGCATCTCACTGGCATCAATAAGTGGCAACTATGCACGGGTCATTGAACTTTCAAATCTCCTAAAAGAAATTGCTCCAGAAAATCCTGGTGTATTGCTCAACATTGCCAATGCCCACTTCAAGCTCGGGAATAACGATAATGCACTATCAGCATTGTTGGAGCTCGTAGAAACCACTTCCCCAAATCATGACAATGACTCAAGCACATTAATCAGTATTGCCAGATTATTGGTGCAGCAGGAGAGCACCACTATCATCCAGCTTTTTTTTCAACAGGTAGAACAAAATAGAAACAACGGTAACCTGAATCTCATCGCCGCAATGGTGGCATCCAATACAGACCAAATGGGCGCAGTAATGCGTTTTATCGATCGATCTCTGGAATCAAACTCAGGCTGGGAGCAAGCCGCATTTATAAAATTCAACCGACTCCTGGCTATCGACCCGAAGGCGGCGGAACTGTTTGCCCGCAATTTTTTAAAAACCACCCCTTCGGCTAACCAGATTCGGCTAGTACTCGCCAGGCAGCTTCTCCATGAACAACAACTGGATCAGGCAGAGGAAGAACTACAACTCATTCTAAAAGAAGAGCCAGAGTCTTCCGAGGCATTGTTCACCAGCGGATTAATTTACATTCAGATGAATAGTCTGGATAAAGCAAAATCAACTTTTCAGGCAATACTCAAAATCTTTCCACAACACAATCAATCCAAACTTTATCTAGCTGAAATTGCAAATCGTCAGAAAAACTATCAGGAAGCCATTGTTTACCTTCAGCAGGTTGATGGTCAACAATACATTGATGCCCAGATTTCCCTTGCCCGGGTGTTAATAAAACTAAAAGGAGTTAACGCAGCCATCGACTATCTTCAAAAGCTTGGGGCCAGATCTGACGATGACAAAATCAAATTGTTATTGGAACAGGATTCAATTCTGCGGGCAGAAAAACTATTTGATCGCCTGAAACGATTCCTTGACGACAGCCTCAAACAATTCCCTGACCAACCAGATCTGCTCTACAACCGTGGATTACTCGCCGCACAAATGAATTTACTGGAACTGCATGAGCGGGATTTAAAGAGACTACTTGGTTTGCAGCCTGACAATGCCCATGCATATAACGCCCTTGGATATACACTAGCAGATAAAACCGACCGCCTGGAAGAAGCGATGACTCTCATTACCAGAGCAAACGAGTTACTACCAGACAATCCATTTATTCTTGATAGCCTCGGATGGGCCTATTTTCGAAAAGGAGACAATGATGCTGCAATCAAATACCTCAGACAAGCATTATCAATGCGACAGGACCCAGAAATTGCAGCTCACCTTGGTGAAGTACTTTGGGTTACAGGGAGTCGGGAAGAAGCAACACAACTTTGGATGGAGGCCCAAAGCGAAGGTGATGAAAACCCGGTTCTACAGGAGACCATTGATAGACTATTAAACGAACAACAAAGCCTATTTTTCCACTTGTCCCTGCCTCTCCATTCTCAAATATCACCCATGTTTATTCACGCTCCGCGCCATCTGGCAGTAGCGATACCTTTCCACTTGCCGACCGTCCATGTCACATCGCGACCAGAATCCACATCTAATACCTAGTAAATCTGATTTTACATTACACTAAATTTCAATAATACGAATGCCTTTTTTGAGGCCCTTCCCAATTATTCAATGCCTCAGATATCTGGATCTTTCCATTGAAAAACACCCTTTTTCCCATGTCTTCATCATTCATTACTCGCCTACTGCTGTTAGGCATACTACTAGTTCTTTCTGGATGTGCACCAGGCATTTCAGTCGCTCCAGACACAGCGGATCAGGCGCTGGACTCATGGAGGCAGCATCAGTCAAACATTGCCAATATCAATAGTTGGGAACTGAAAGGAAAAATTGGAGTAAAAACAGCCAGTAAGGGTGGGACTGCCACACTGAAGTGGATCTATGCGACGGCTCAGCAATTTATTGAGCTTTATGGTCCTTTTGGTGGGGGGCGGGTCATCATCACCGCTGAGCCAGGCCAGGCAACGCTGAAAGACACAAAGGGAAAATTTATTGAAGGAGAAACCCCGCAAGACGTTTTATACCAACGTCTAGGGTGGCATATTCCATTCAATCGATTGGTGATGTGGTCAAGAGGACTTCCTAATGATGATGCGACAGATCTTGAATTCGACAATCGTGGTTATCTTCAAACAATGAATGAAGACATTTGGCATGTTGAATATCAGGAATATCAAATCGTAGACACCAGAGATACCAGTCACACCCTACCAAGAAAACTCACTATTACAGCCCTGCCCGGAACCATCGAAGTGTACGACGACGAGGACAATTACCTGGGTGACCATTTGAGTGTAAAGGTTATTCTAAAAAGGTGGTGGGATATCAAGTCCAATGCACAATAACTCCCGTCTACTACATGAGTTCTCTGCTCCAGCAAAAATCAACCTGTTTCTCCATGTTACCGGCAAGAGGCCCAATGGTTATCATGAAATAGAAACACTTTTCCAATTTTTGGACATCGAAGATCATCTCACTTTTGAGATTACTGAGGACCCGGCGGTTATTCGTGAAGGAGACCATCACTACTGTTCGCCGGAAGAGGACCTGATTATTAGGGCGGCCAATCTGTTGAAAGAGTACTCTTATTCTGGGCAGGCATCTCTGGCACAGCAATATCCAGAGAAAAACAAATTAGTAGAAAAAAGCACAACCCAAAAAAGTCAAAAAGGAGCAAGAATTCACATTAAAAAACGGATCCCTCCCGGATCCGGGTTGGGCGGAGGTAGTTCCAATGCGGCAACCACCCTGATTGCCCTCAACCACCTATGGGAGATTGGATTAAGTCGCGAGCAGCTGATCGAAATTAGTGTACAGCTAGGAGCAGACGTTCCCGTATTTCTATATGGACATGCCTGCTGGGCCACGGGAATTGGTGAAGTATTAGAATCCTATTTTATTCCCGAACAATGGTATTGCGTGGCGGTCCCCACAGTTCACGTTTCAACCCGAGAGGTATTTTCCCATCCCGATCTCCTCAGTAATCATCTGCCCATCGGAATGCCGGGGAATGCTCAACCATTTTCGCTGGCAAACACCGTCAATGATCTGCAGGCGATCACCACAATGTTGTATCCTGAGGTACAGGACACTTTAAATATTCTGGATAAATTCGGGCCCGCACGAATGAGTGGCAGCGGGTCTTCCGTATTCCTCAGATGCGATTCCTCTGACGAGGCAACGGAAATTCTTGAACAACTTCCCAGGCATATTACTGGTTTCGCCGCTCGCGGACTCAACCATCATCCTTTAAGCAACTATCCGAACTAAAATCGTTTTGAAATAATTCTGATCCAGGTTTTTAGCGATATTTGTTAAACCGTTTCACCTTTTTTATGACGTGCTGCATAAAGCGCAATCAAGTCGTAGGCGATGGTTGCTCCCAATAGCCGTTATCTCGCTGGTGTCATAGGGTGGCGACACTTCCACAATGTCCATCCCAACAAGATTAATGCCTCTTAGCGCTCTTAGGGTCCGTAGCGCATGGGTGGAACTCAGTCCACCGCAAACAGGGGTACCGGTTCCTGGTGCAAATGCTGGATCAATGCAATCAATGTCAAAGGTTAAGTATGTTTTTTGGTTTTGCAGCACTTCCTTAATACGGGTAACTAACTCTTCCACGGAATGCTGATGTACCCAATTCGCATCCAGAATATTAAAACCCATGGTTTTCTCATTCGTAGTCCGAATACCAACCTGCACTGACTGTTCCGGTATCACCAAGCCCTCCTTGACCGCATGATAGAACATTGTGCCGTGATCAATTCGACCGTCAACATCCTCCCAGGTGTCCGTATGAGCATCGAAGTGTAGCAACGAAAGCGGCCCGTGTTTTTCAGCATGAGCTCTTAGCACAGGTAGAGTCAGGAAATGGTCGCCACCTATGGATAACATCGCAGTATCTGACTGCAAAATGGCCTTGGCATGGGCCTCAATTTCATTGGGGACGTTCTGGGGGTAGCCGTGATCGAAAAAGCAATCACCATAATCGATGGTCTTCAGCCATTCGAAAGCATCAAACTCCCAGGGCCAATTCCGCTGCCAGGCGACTTCCGTGGATGCAGCCCGGACTCCTCTCGGGCCGAAACGGGTACCCGGACGGTTGGTAGTTGCAGTATCAAAAGGAATTCCCGTTATCGCCAACTCCGCCTCACTCAAATCCTTGGTATAACGACGTCTGGCGAAACTCAATGCTCCGGCATAATTATATTCCGGTGTAGCTCCCGTTAACGACTCCGAAGTAAATGCGTTGTCGATGTTGCCATACATTGATTTTTGATCAGACATGGATTTTGATCCGAAAGAATAGTTCGTTGTTCATTGGACGTTCCGCTGAATTTCCCTACTGAGTTTTCCCGCTAAATCTCATTGAGTTCCAGGGTATTAAGTCTCAGGATATCACAGCGTGTTGGGTGGTCATTTTAGCAACTCCAATCCAAATCCGATAGCCAGCCTTTTCTTAATTCGGTATCATTTAACGCCGATCAGATTAGCTGGGAGTTTTTTCCTAAATGCGGATGGTATTTCTCCCGGTTTGGGCATGGCCTGGAAGAGACCAGCGACAGGAAACCAGGATATCTCGACATTCACTGATAACGGATTCATTAGTTACATTTCTGGTTATACTTTTTTAACTCCAACATAAGTTCAAAAAAGACATATTGGGATGATAAATAACTATAACCAGGCCGGAAAACCCTGCTCAATTAGTGAGGACTATTTCGAAGTTCCCGGCACCAGAGATTGATAATTTCTTATTCACGAAGGCTGCTAGCAGCTTTTGCTGAGATTCATTAATACGCATTTAGCAAACAAATCCTGAAATTGTGTTAACCATCGGCTTCCGGCTTTTCGTATTTTTCAGATATACAACCGGCGCTGTGAGGCATACTTATTCGAAATAAATGACAAATATGCATTGACAGAAAACGCTCTGGCGATGACAATACGCGCGTTTTTTCGCCACTGGGAGCTGGCGTAAAATATATGAAAAGGAGCGTTATTGCAGTTAGGTTTTTACTGTTCTATTTCTCTGGTTGTTTTATTTCATAGACCATTGGGGTGTAGCCAAGTGGCCTAAGGCACCGGATTTTGATTCCGGCATTCGGAGGTTCGAATCCTCCCACCCCAGCCATCATTTTTAGAGGATGCCTCGTGTCAATTGACAATATCGCCTTATTCACCGGCAATGCTAATCCCGTATTAGCCAGTGAAGTTGCGCAAACAATGGGCATCCCTCTCGGTAAGGCACTGGTAAGTAAATTCAGTGACGGAGAGATAAATGTTGAAATCATGGAGAACGTCCGTGGTCGAGACGTATTCATTATTCAATCCACCTGCGCGCCAAGCAATGACAACCTCATGGAATTGCTGGTGATGATTGATGCGATGAAACGATCCTCCGCTGGCAGAATCACCGCAGCAATTCCCTATTACGGGTATGCAAGGCAGGATAGACGACCCCGTACCGCCAGAGTTGCCATATCCGCCAAACTCGTTGCTTCCATGATAAAAACCGCCGGAGCAGATCGGGTTCTAACCATGGATCTTCATGCTGACCAGATTCAGGGATTCTTTGATATTCCTACGGATAACATCTATGGCTCTCCAGTGCTGATGAGCGAACTATGGAGAAAGCAACTTCCCAATCCAATTGTGGTTTCTCCCGATGTAGCGGGCGTTGTTCGGGCCCG
>JAALKB010000313.1 GCA_011088265.1 Gammaproteobacteria bacterium | reverse complement strand
CCCCGGTCCCCCCCCCCCCCCCCGGCACAAAAGCCGGCTCCACCGCTGGCTCAACCGCCCTCGGATGCTGACCAGCCATCACCGAATATTGGTGTGGCGGGTGGTATCGGATGAAATCAAGGATTGCGGCTGGCAGGCTGGCAGCTGGTTGTATGTCGATCCTGATGTCCAACCGATCCAAAGAGAATCGAGAGGAAGATCGCCGTACTGTACCACCGGTTCTCCACTGTATCTGGTGAGACTCTAAGACAACGATGGATTGATGGTTTGCAGGCTGGAGACCGTAGCCAACAAAATCTGGGTGTTACCTGGTAACAGGATGTATCCGGTTCACGATCTGACCCAGGTGGATATTGTGGGTCAGGTGATTGCGGGTTTTCGTCAGCAGAATAACATCATATAATCAAATTGGGATTCGGTCATTGGTGTAATAACTATGTCTGAATCCCTTGTCAAATCTCCTGCTATCCAACCCGTCCAGGAAAAACCTTCCGGATTTCTGAATCCAAAAACTGTCGATGAAGCACTTATGATTGCGGATCGGCTGTCCAAGTCCTCAATGATTCCAGATGAATACCGAGGCAAACCAGATAATATCTTAGTCGCTCTTGAACTGGGTGCTGAAGTGGGTCTGGGTCCCATGCAATCCCTGCAGAATATCAGTGTCATCGGTCAACGTCCTGCAATCTGGGGTGACGCTATGCTGGCTCTGGTGGTTGGCTCCGGCTGGTGTGAAGACATCAACGAATGGTTTGATGATGAAACCAAAACCGCTCATTGTCGTGTGAAACGGATTGATCACAGCAGCCCCAGAGAAACCACGTTTTCATTTGAAGACGCAAAGAGTGCAGGACTGTATCCCAGCCAGAAGAAGTTCAGCGTATGGCAGACTCAACCGAAACGTATGGCGCAGATGAGAGCCAGAAGCTTTGCCCTGCGGGATGTATTCCCTGATGTACTCAAGGGCATTGCCAGACTGCAGCTGGCTGATGAGCGTAATGTCAGGGACATCAAAGAGGTAGAAAAGGAAAAAAACGTCGTCTTGGATGATGCTGATTA
This sequence comes from Gammaproteobacteria bacterium, assembly GCA_011088265.1. Lineage (GTDB taxonomy): Bacteria > Pseudomonadota > Gammaproteobacteria > Arenicellales > Poriferihabitantaceae > WLWV01. The sequence continues at coordinate 1,676 of JAALKB010000313.1, read as the reverse complement.
TGAAGAAGTCCCAGAGGAACCAGTGATCGACGATGAAACAAAATCAGCAATGGAAAACATTATCAAACATCTTGGTGCAGCAACAACCAAACAGGATATGAAGTCTATACAAGAGCATATCACTGAGCTGCCAGCTCATATCCAGCCTGTGCTGATCGACGCATGGAACACCCGTAAATCCATGCTGACGACGAAGAAACCACGACCTCATTTACCTGCCAGTGATTTATCGGGATAACAGTGCTATATTAATTTCGTCGAGAAATTGCACATCGACGAAATGGTTTGGAAACCACTGTCTTCGGGCAGTGGTTTTCTTTTATCTGGACTGTCGTTTCGTTCGTTATCAGAAACCGTTTCGTATAAACTGGTGTTATGTCGCCTTAACTAGCACTATCGTTACGTCTGTTATGCGAACTGAGTTCGTATAAGCAAGTGTTATGTGCTAAAAACCTTCGTCATCTGGATGACTACTGAGTTCGTCAAACATTGCATTAATTTTACTAACTCGCTTGCTGATTTCATCTGGTACTATTTCCCGTCTGTGGGTATTGACTGGCTCAAAAAATTCGTCAAATAGTTCGTAGAAACTCAGTGTTAAGCTCCTGACCCCCTTCGTTAAACCGATAATGCAATCTTCGGCAAAGTCATCTTCAGCTATGCTAAATCCATCTAACCTAAGCAGGTCGTAAACTTTTTTTATTGCTTGCCCTCGAAGCTGGTTGAAACATGCCTTAACAGCAACCTCTTCTCTACAGTTAGTGTGGTGATTCATTACTGCCGCTGCACGTTCAGCGCCCAGAATATTGATGACTTCTTCTTCGGTTATCCGATTCATATCAACCTCTAATATTCATACCCATCGCACATAACAAATCAATCGAATCGACCGCCTTCGGCGGCGACTCATTGAGGGGTTATGTTTCCTTACCCGTTGCCAGATTCATGCGCTCGACAGTCAATTCAAACACAGCGCCTTTCAACACTAATTCAAATCTACGTGGCTCGTTTTTATGCCAGTTGTTTAGCGTCTGAACGGACTCCCCGCTGATCTCTGCCAGTTGAGTGAGGCTTTTCATCCCCGCCAGTTTTGCCGCTTCACTGGGTTTCATTTATCCCAGCTCCCAAAATAATCAATGAAAACGCCTTCTATTGCGGTCAGGCTGCTGAGATCGGTATCTCTGTTGATTTTGATTTCATATTCTTGAGGCTGCCCAAGAAGTGCGACGTTCTGATCTCTGTATACACGTATCATTGAATTAGAAACAAAACCGAACTGCTTCTTTTCTCTCTTCAGCATTTTGGCGGCTTCTTGAACTGTTAATGGTATTCTCATTACTGCTCTATTCCTTATCTTGCCTTGGATGTCTCCCTTAGCTCTTAAATATATAATACTAAAGTATTTTTAGTTAATCAAGGGTTTTTATCAAATAATCTAAAATATTTTTAGAGAATGACCGGAAACATAACAAGTCGTTCGAATGGACAGCCTTCGGCTGCCACTCAACTCAGGGTTATACGCCTTCAGCGTGTTCTGGGTATTCCTCTAAAAATGCTTCCAGCGGTGTTTTACCCTCGTCATGAGGGTCAGACCAGCCTAATTTTGGGTTTACACATTCATCAAAATGATTAGCAATCTCAACCAATGCTCTCGCCCAATAATTAAAATCAGTGCC
>JAALKB010000066.1 GCA_011088265.1 Gammaproteobacteria bacterium | reverse complement strand
TATGCTGATGTGCGAACCGAGTATCGAAATAAATTCGTTAATGCCTAATCTCTGGTGAGTAAGAACGCCCTTTTCTAATTTGGATAAGGGCGTTTCATTCTTATGACCCTCTGGGGTCATAGATCCGGGAGCAGTAGATCAGGGAGCAGGAAATCTCTGAGCAAATCCAGAACTTTGATTCCTCTGGATTTGCTCAGCGGTTTTGTCTAAAACGTAATGAATAGGGTTTATTGATGAGTGCAGATGTCCAGCTAGATAATGTATGGATCCGGTTTGGCGATTTTGTGGCGGCTCGTAATGCAAACATCCATATTAAAGAGGGGGAGTTCTTTAGTTTCCTTGGACCGTCGGGATGTGGTAAGACGACATTGTTACGAGCGGTTTCAGGATTCCTCGACCCTTCGGAAGGACGAGTGCTAATTGGTGGCCAGGATATGGCCGGTATTGGGCCAAATAAGCGACCCACTGCGCTCATTTTCCAGAACCTGGCTTTATTTCCGTTAATGACTGTGTGGGAAAATATCGCGTTTTCGCTCGAAGTAAAAGGCGTGAATAAAGCGCAACGGCGCAAGAAGGCGGATGAGTTGCTGGAGCTCATCGCATTACCAGGCCAGGGAGGCAAGATGGTTAACGAGCTCTCTGGTGGGCAGAAACAACGGGTCGCAATTGCCCGGGCACTGGCCGCAGAGCCTGATGTGCTGTTATTGGATGAACCCTTGTCTGCATTGGATTTAAAACTCCGCCAACACATGAGAACGGAGTTGCGAGCTATTCAGCAGCGTGTAGGTATTACCTTTATTTATATTACCCATGATCAGGGCGAGGCCCTGACTATGTCTGACCATGTTGCAGTGATGAGTCAGGGAGTCATTGAACAGGTAGCGGATGGAACAACCATCTATGATGCGCCTGAAAGTGCTTTTGTGGCATCCTTTGTTGGCGAGAATAATCTTTTCTCCGGGAAAGTGACCCAGATTGATGATGATTATGCCGTGGTTGAAACGGATTCCGGTTCATTACGCGCCAGACACGGTAAGCGAAATGGTACTGGTCAACTCAATAAAGGGGATAAAGCCTATGTATTTATACGACCGGAGTCGCTGAAATATTCTGAGGAAGGAAAGCATGACAATCTGATCAAGGCAAATATCCATCAACAGGAATTTGAGGGTAATCTTTGGCAGGTCCATTTCGATGTGAGTGGTAATCGTCGAATTAAGCTGTCCATGGTAAATGATGGTGGTGCTATTAGTCGCGATATTGGATCCCAGGTCTCTCTTGGTTTTAATGCAGATCTTGCTGTTGCATTACCCCAGGGTGAATTAGCGGCAGAGTAGCCTGTGAATGTGATCATCATATAAAGATAACGAATAGAGACACTAGATGAATGGTTGAATACTGGCAAAACTTCTTCCGCAAAAACGGTGTGGCCTTAGGGTTGTTCCTGTTGATATCGGTGGGATCCTGGATCCTGTTAATGATTGTATTGCCTCAGTTGTTTATGATGGATTTTTCCTTCAGGGCAAACGTCCCCCCTCCTCAATGGGGAACGGGTGCTCATCACTACACTCTTGAGCACTACAAATACATGCTCTACGGGAGTGCACAAAGTACGGATTCCTATAATTATGTGGATCTCTCTGTTTTTGGTAGAACAATTTTAGCTGCTATTTTCGTGACTTTAATTGATGTCGCTTTGTGTTATCCCGTTGCCTACTATTTGGCTCATGTCGCAAAAGGAGGATGGGCGAGGTTAATGGTGATGTCTCTTATCGTGCCTTTTTGGGTGAATGAATTATTGAGAGCGTTTGCATTTAAAATCATGTTTGGTTCGAATGGAATCATTAACAACTCATTGATATGGCTGGGAATAATTGATCAACCCTATGATTTTATTCGTAACAGTGTCGCGCTGTATTCGGGGCTGAGTTATGCCTATATACTGTTGATGATTTTCCCTATCTATAACGCGGTCGAAAGTCTTGATAGGAATCAGATCGAAGCAGCAAGGGACATGGGATCACCCTGGTGGCGTATCCATTGGCGTATCGTAATACCCCATGCCAAACCCGGAATTACATCCGGGTGTACCATGGTTTTTATGCTGACCGCGGGAGCGTTGGCAGCGCCACAGATTCTCGGTGGCCCCAGTAGTCTGTGGTTTACTCAGATTATCTATCAGTCCTTTAACCAGGCGGGAAATTGGGCAAGAGGATCGGCTTATGCCATCATTTTGCTAGCGACGAGTATTATTTTTGTGCTTTTTGTGATGCGTGTGTTTAAGGTCAAACTGGGGGAGATTGCACGATGACCTCAGATCATGTCCGCAAGGCGTTCAGCATCTTTTTTGTGTTGGGGTTTTTTACCTATCTGTTTGGCCCCCTTATCATCATGAGCTTTACATCGTTTAATAGCTCGTCTTTTCCAAGAATGACTCCCTGGGAGTGTTTTACCGTGGAGTGGTTCGATGTGTTGACCAAGGACGATAAGATATTGGATGGACTAAAAAATAGTGTGTTTATCGGGATTGGTGTGGTATCGCTTGCGGTACCAATGGGGTTGGCAGGTGCACTAATGCTGACCCAGGTAAAAGAGCGGGTTCGCCCCTGGTACTATACCATCGTCATCTCACCCATTCTGGTTCCAGGGGTTGTTCTTGGTATCTCAACACTGCTATTTTGGGATCGAATCGGCAGTATGTTCGGTGCTGACAGAAATTCACTTTTCTACGATGGTTTCTTTTTGACCATCATCGGGCAGGCGACATTTATTTCGGCATATACAATGCTTGTTTTCATTTCCAGGTTACAGCGTTTTGATCGGGACCAGGAAGACGCCGCCCTTGATCTGGGCGCTACTCATGTTCAGACTTTTCGTAAGATCCTTCTTCCATTTTTAAAACCTGCTATTGCGTCTGCCTGTGTTCTGGCATTCCTGGCTTCTTTCGAAAATTACAACACAACGGTATTTACCATTGTGACCGAAAGCACCTTGACCACTTTTCTGGCGGCCAAGGTGAGACATGGAATCAATCCGTCCATTAGTGCTTTGGCCGTGATCATTGTGGTTATTACCATTTTTGGTGCAGCCTTGCATGAAGTTTTAAAGCGTAGAGAGTTGGTCGCGGAGAAAAATGCGATGCTAGTGGCTAGTGGCAAGCTAAGTAACCGAAAAACACAAAGAAGCTTTATTTTCGAGCCTGCCGTATTGATGATTCTGGCTATCTTTGTGTCAGGTATTGGTACGGCGTATTTTGCTGGCACTATGGGTGTTGAGCAGTGTAAAGCAGATGTTTTAGCTGAGAAAAAGCGCGTTACCGCTCAAAAAATAAAAGAATTGCAGGAGAAAAATAAAGCGCGACAGGCCGCCCAACAGGAAGAGGCGGGTCAATCACAAAGTCAATTGCAAAATGGAGCTGCGACGACTGATAAGTCAGATCGGGCAGGAACATCGAATTTTAATTCCATTTTTAGCACTGGAAATCTGCAAAACCAGACCGGAACCGATGACGAGCCGAAAGCGGAAATTGAAGAACCAGATCGGGTAGGTACCGAAAACTTTAACTCGATTTTCAGCACTCAGAACCTACAGGATCAGACTGGGGCCGCTGAGCCTGATAATGACGGCGCGGGATCTGTAGAAGATGAATCAAGTCGTGTTGGTACAGAGAATTTTAATAGCATATTCGCTCCCACGAATCTGAACCAGCAAACCGGTAGTGATAACTAACCGGTGGTCTGGTAATTTTGGAATTCGGTTTGGACCGGGATTTGGATCTGAATTTGGATCTGGGCCTGAGATCAGACCATGCTTCGTCGTTTTGAATTGGAGAAAATGAAATGCCGCTACTGACCACGTGTATTGGTGCATATCCAAAACCAGATTACGTTAAGTTACCCGACTGGTTTAACGTTCCCGCTGGTCCGGATACGGCAGACCCAACCAAACTGTGGCTAGATGCGATGGAAGGCATGGGAGCCGACGCAGAAAAAATAGTCGCACGAGGGATTCGTGCAGCAGTAAACGATCAAACTGATTCAGGAATTGACATTCCTACTGACGGTGAAATAGCCAGAGAAAACTATATTCACTATCACTGCCGACACCTGAATGGATTTGATTTTGTCAATCTGACAGAAAAAGAGGTCAGAGGAGGAACGTATTCAGCAAGTCTTCCCAGTATTGTGGGACCGGTTTCAGTGAAGGACTCATCCATTGATGCTGTGTCTTTTGAAGATGCCCATCGACACAATGATCTTGCCCTGTTAGAGCATTTCAAAACTACGTCTGTGATTTTTGGTGCGGTAGCCATTGCCAAAAGTCAGGTTGAATCCGTAGAAGAGATTAAAGAACGTTTACTGTTGGCCCTAAATCACATTGACCACGATCGATTGATTGCTGCACCTGATTGTGGATTGGGGCTACTTGGGAGGGAGCTTGCGATGGCCAAGATGAGGAATCTGAGTCTGGCCGCGAAAAGTATTTGATTGGTTTTATTATCAACCATCAGAATAATGACGCAGCTATCGACCAGGTTCTTGCCTGGTTTCTACCTGGATTAACGAGAAATTAGAGTTTGCTACTGGCTCGATCTACCATCTTTCTGGTCTGGTGCTTTTCGGGCACTATGGCGCTCGGAGATAGCCAGCCCCGGACCAATGGTTCTATACCTGGGTGGAATACATTGGTTTATCTTATTTATAAACTTGAAGTAACCAATTATTGTAGCCTGACCACGGATCGAACAATTTTGGGATTTCGTCAGAAATATCGAATGTTGACTGAACATTATCAACTGGATCGCAACACTGGACAGGGGAATTTAGTGGAATTAGCGCGATCCGAGGCATGGAATCTCGCGTACAAAGAGTGGGATAATCGGGGCTTGGGCGGGTTTCGACGGTGGTGCAAGAAAGAAGCATCCAGATATAAATTGGAACTGGAATCTGTCGAAGATGCTGATGTTTTCCCCTGATAACAACCATCGCTTTTACGACGTCAGTTCCCTGGAAAGAATTGGAACAATTTATATACCTATTTACATACCTATTTAGAAGCGAGAGAATAAATAAATGACAACTGAGAAACTGTACCACTTTGTTAATGGTGAGCGCGTGAGCGGGAATAGTGGGCGCTATGGGGATATTTTTAATCCTGCATTGGGTTCGGTGACCAAGCAGGTTCCACTTGCGAGTTCCAATGAAGTTGAGGCAGCTATCGCTTCCGCCCAGGCCGCCTTTCCTGGCTGGTCAAATACTCCTCCTGGGCGTCGTGCCCAGGTGATGTTTAATTTTCGCGGTCTGATCAAAGAACACATGGATGAATTGGCGGAACTCGTTTCGTCAGAACATGGAAAAACACTGGATGATGCAAAAGGTTCCATTACCCGAGGGTTGGAAGTCGTGGAGTATGTCTGTGGGATTTCCCAGATGCTCAAAGGTGAGTTTTCGGAAAACGTCGCAAACGACGTAGACTCCTGGAATGTTCGGCAGCCGCTTGGTGTGTGCGCCGGTATTACGCCGTTTAATTTCCCAGCCATGGTCCCAATGTGGATGTTCCCGGTAGCCATTGCCTGTGGAAATACATTTATCCTGAAGCCGTCAGAGCGGGATCCATCCTGTCCCCTGAGATTAGCTGAGCTGATGAAAGAAGCTGGACTGCCTGACGGGGTATTGAATGTGGTGAATGGTGACAAAGAGGCCGTTGATACCCTGTTAACCGATCCTCGGGTGCAGGGAGTCAGTTTCGTTGGTTCTACCGCCATTGGCGAATATATCTATCAAACGGGAACGGCCCATAATAAGCGGGTGCAGGCATTGTGTGGTGCCAAGAATCACATGGTAGTGATGCCTGATGCAGATATGGATCAGGTAGTAGACGCGGTCATGGGAGCCGCTTATGGTTCGGCAGGTGAACGTTGCATGGCGGTCTCAGTGGTGGTTTCTGTTGGGAATGAACCAGCGGATGCCCTGATTGAGAAATTAGTGCCTAAACTGGACGCATTGAAAGTCGGGCCCTATACTGAACTCGATTCTGAAATGGGGCCAGTGATCAATCCTGCAGCTAAAGAAAGAATCGAAGGCTATATTACAAAAGGTGTTGAAGAAGGAGCGAAATTAGTTCGGGACGGTCGTGGAACTGTGGTTCCTGGTTCGGAAAATGGGTGTTTTGTTGGTGCGACTGTTTTCGATAACGTAACCCGGGAGATGAGTATCTATACGGACGAAATCTTCGGTCCTGTGTTGTGCATCGTTCGAGCTGAAAGCTACGATGAGGCCATTACTCTGGTGAATGAACATGAGTATGGTAATGGAACAACGATTTTTACCCGGGACGGCGATGCAGCACGGAACTTCAGTAGCAATGTGCAAATTGGTATGGTCGGTGTTAACGTCCCTATTCCGGTCCCATTGGCTTTCCACAGTTTTGGTGGCTGGAAACGTTCCCTATTTGGAGATCATGCAATCCATGGCCCAGAAGGCGTTCGTTTCTATACGAAATTAAAAACCATTACTTCTCGATGGCCTTCTGGTATTCGATCTGGCGCGGTATTTAATTTTAAGGCAGGTGGGGAACACTAGTCTGACTCTGACATAGCGTGTTCTAAATACAGAAAGCCCAGGTTGGTGTCAATTGATACCAACCTGGGCTTTTTTTAGGAGTCGGGGATGTATCAATACAATGCCGTTGGGTAGTCAAATGGTCGATAAGGGCCCAGCCTCGGGTGGATTTACGTAAGTGGTTTAGGGGAGCGACTCAGATTAGTCAGACAGATTCACTCTGGCTTACAAAATGGGTTCGTAAACAGGTCGGTAAAGCAAGCCGGGGAATCGGATTAATGCCTTGGTTTATTAATACCAGTCACTAATTCAAGCCATCAATTCAAACTACTAATTCAGGCCATCAATTCAAGCAGACGATCAGGATAATCCGTCGTGATAGTATCCACTCCCCATTCAATCATCCGTTCCATGTCTGATATTTCATTCACCGTCCAAACATAGACTTCCAACCCCATGTCATGGGCGGACTCAACACTTTGAAGTGTCAGGTCCTGATAGTTACTGGACCAAACGTCACCACCCATTGATTTTATCATCCCTGGGACTGACTCTTCAAAATCCGCCAGATCCTGGTAGTTGCTCCACATGTCTGGTTTCCCGGACACGGGAGAAAGTGGACTTCCGTCCCGTTGCATGTCGGTGAGAAATCCTGTCAATAGCTGGGGAATTTGCTTTTTTGCAGCGCACATTAAGCGCCAGTCAAAGCTCTGCAAAAAGCATCGATGCACGATATTGTGTTTTAGCAATGCGTTCATGACAAGACCAACATAGGTCTCAACATCCGGAAAACACTTGGAGTAAATGGGTGAACTTTTCAATTCAATATTGAAAATAACGTCGTCGGAGTATTTGGTAACCGTGTTGATGAACTCCTCCAGAGTCGGAATACGTGTGCCATCTACCGGGGTTTGTGTGTCGAATCTAAGTGCATATTCTGTGCTGGGCTTGATTCTGCCTATATCAAATTCCCGGATCTCCCGAAGGGAGCAATCACGTGCCCGAATGTTTCTATCTATCCACTCACCCTGTGAATTCCGAACGAGATCAGACGACAGAGTTGAATCGTGATGAACAATAAGATGGTCATCCCGGGTGACGCAAAGGTCTACCTCAATCCCGTCGCATCCCAGCTCCAATGCGTATTGGATCGCGACCAGACTGTTTTCCGGATATATCCCTCTCGCACCACGGTGTCCATGTATTAGAGTTCTTTTGTTTGACAGAGGATTCATACTGGTCATTCGTCACCCGACAGTAAAACAGCTCGATTGCCTTTTATCTCTTGCCTGGAAATTCGATTTTAACGGTATCGAGGTCAAGAGACGATTCATTCTAGCCACTCTTCAGAAGGTGGGCAAATGGATTTTGGCCTTCCTCGCCTAATTCTGCCGCAGTTGAAATTGATCATTTCATGGCAAACAGTTCTGCTAAAATGCCCACTTTCAATTTGTTTGATGATGGATAAATGTACACTGCACCTACCAAAGATCTGTTTTTCGCTGCCACCGAACTCGCTGACCTCAAGGGCGTTGCTGCCTTACCTGGACATGAAGAAGTTTCTGACGAATTGCTGTCCGCGATACTGGAAGAAGCGGGAAAGTTTGCCAGCGAAGTACTCGCTCCAATTAATCACAAGGGGGATATTCAGGGAGCCAGATTCAGTGACGGCAAGGTAACTACGCCGGACGGTTGGAAAGAAGCCTACCGTCAGTTTATTGACGGTGGTTGGAATGGTCTCTCTTTTGACACTGAACGCGGAGGACAAGGTTTACCCTGGCTGGTTTCTGCCGCGGTCCAGGAGATATGGTACGCCGCCAACATGGCATTTGGCCTATGTCCACTGCTGACCCAGGGCGCTATTGAAGCGGTGGAATCCCATGCCTCGGAAGAGCAAAAGGCAACCTATTTGAATAACATGGTATCTGGCGAATGGACAGGAACCATGAATTTGACTGAACCCCAGGCGGGTTCCGATTTGGCGGCGGTCAAAACCAAGGCAGTAAAGACGAATGATCATTACCGTATTAGCGGCCAAAAAATATTCATCACCTATGGTGATCATGATATGACAGAGAATATTATTCATCTCGTTCTTGCCAGAACCCCGGATGCTCCTGAAGGAGTGAAGGGCATCTCTCTTTTTATCGTGCCCAAATTTCTACAGGATGACAATGGAAACTGGACGATAAGGAATGACGTCGAAACATTATCCATCGAACATAAACTGGGAATCCACGGAAGCCCCACCGCAGTACTTGGTTATGGCAATAATGGAGGCGCCATCGGTTATTTGGTTGGTGAAGAAAATCGGGGTTTGATGTATATGTTCACCATGATGAATGCAGCCCGGCACACCGTCGGGGTTCAGGGCAACGCCGTGGCTGAAAGAGCCTACCAACAGGCAATTCGTTTCGCCGCAGAAAGAGTGCAAGGAAAAGCCATTGAGGATCCCATGGGTGACCGGGTAGCGATCATTGAACATCCAGACGTGAAAAGGCTACTACTGGTCCAGAAATGTCGGATAGAGCCTTTAAGAGCCCTGTGTTTATTAACCGCATCCGCCATGGACAAAGCCGACAGACACCTCGACGATGAGGAAAGAAAACAGGCTCAGGGATTCATTGAGGTAATGATCCCCATAGTCAAAGGATATACTACCGAAATGGGACTGGAAAACGTGTCTTTGGCGCTTCAAATTCATGGCGGTATGGGCTTTATTGAAGAAACTGGTGCAGCCCAACACTATCGCGATCAGCGTATTACCCCAATCTACGAAGGCACAACCGGCATCCAGGCCATGGATATCGTGGGGAGAAAATTACTAAGAGATGGCGGTGTGATGGCAGCAACGGTCATTGAAATGATTGCGGAAGATTTAAAAAGCTTCTCCAGTGATGAGCGCATTGCTCGAATGGTGAATGCTCTCAACGAAGCCACTGACGACCTCCAGTTGAGTATCGCCCATATTCTTAATTTATCGAAAGAAAACCCCCAGCTCCCCGCCGCAATAAGCGAACCTTACCTCAGGCTGTGGGGCGTTCTGGTCTGTGGCTGGCTATCCGCAAAAGCTGCAAGCGTTGCCGTATCAAAGATGGAAGACGGTGATGACGACATGTTCTACCAAAATAAAATCCATACCGCAAAATTCTACTTCAGTACTGAAATGCCCAAGATTAAATACTATGCAGGAATGATCCGCACCAGTGGAGAACTGATTGTGGAAATGAATAGCGATCGATTTTCGGTGGGTTAGGGATAACCTCTAGTGCGCCCTGCGAGTGCTGCATTTATTAGTTCGTTATGATATAGACCGCTTTCTACTGAATAAATCACAGGAACACGATGAAAATCGACATTTACAAAAGCACAATCAGAGGAGATAAATATCTTTCCGTTCTATCTGGAACTGATGTATCAGAACTTAAGCTACCTGAAGATACTGATACTGATACTGATACTGATGCTGATGCTGATGCTGATGCTGATGCTGATATGTTATCACTTTCACCATTTAAAACCTCAGTTGAGTTAGATGCGAATAGGAATATGATCGGTCTTGATCAGGAAGATATTAAAAATCAGATTGAGTCTCGGGGTTATGCCATGCATCGAGCTGCAATAATATCAAACACTACTCAGATCACGTAGGGCGTCAATAAGCGAAGCGCATTGCGCCGTATGAGAGTGATATGGAAGGATGGGCATCCCAATCCCCAATCATGTACGGAAGATCCATTTAACCCTATCCCGGATTATCGATGCGCTTGGCCGGTTCATGTTAATCCATTGGAGCATCGATTGCCTTATTCAGCATTCCATCGCTATGTAACACGAGGCATTTATGCTCCAGACTGGAGAAGTGGACACGAATGTCGTCCGGATCCCGTGGATTAAACATACGGCGCAATGCGCGCTGCTTATTGCGCCCTACGAGTGTTGCCACAATAGCTTTTGTAGGGCGTCAACAAGCGAAGCGCATTGCGCCGTATAAGAGTGATATGGAAGGATGGGCATCCCAACCCCCAATCATGCACGGAAGATCCGTTTAACCCTATGCCGGATTATCGATGCGCTTGGCCGGTTCATGCTAATCCATTGGAGCATCGATTGGTTGGAGATGTCATCGATTGCCTTATTCAGCGTTCCATCGCTGTGTAACACGAGGCATTTATGCTCCAGACTGGAGAAGTGGACACGAATGTCGTCCGGATCCCGTGGATTAAACATACGGCGCAATGCGCGCTGCTTATTGCGCCCTACGAGTGTTGCCACAATAGCTTTTGTAGGGCGTCAATAAGCGAAGCGCATTGCGCCGTATGGGAATGATATGAGAGGATAGGGATTCCAATCATGCACGGAAGCTGATCCATTTAACTTTATGCCAGATTATCGACGCACCTGGAACCCAGGTGGAACCTGGTTCTTCACGGTCAATTTATTACAACGAAAACACAATGATCTACTGGTTCGCCATGTCGATACGCTGCGACGAATAGTCCAATCTGTACGACATCGACACCCGTTTATTGTTCATGCTTGGGTGGTATTGCCGGGTCATTTGCATTGTGTCATTGAACTCCCGCCGACCGATTCGAACTATCCAATGCGATGGGGATTGATCAAAGCAGGCTTTTCCAGATCATTACCGGTCAACGAACGGCGCTCAAGTGTCAGGCTTGCTCGCGGGGAGAGAGGGATATGGCAGCGACGTTATTGGGAGCACTTGATCCGGGATGAATCAGATTTCAATGCCCATGTGGATTATGTTCATATTAATCCATTGAAACATGGATTGGTTGGTCGTGTCATCGATTGGCCTTATTCAACATTCCATCGCTGTGGAACACGAGGTGTTTATGCATCAGACTGGGGAGGTGGAAATGGGGAGGTGGAAACGAATGTCGTCTGGATTATGTGATTAAACATACGGCGCAATGCGCGCTGCTTCTTATTGCGCCCTACGAGTGATGTCTGACTCAAATAAAAAACCCCTGGACAAAACCTGGGTAATTCAGTTTTCACTCTTGGGTTTGTTTGGACAGGTTCAATTTCGATAGAGTACTTTCATTTGCTTGTTCTATCTCGACCAAACAGCTATGCGCGCTGCTGCCTTGGCCGAGGCTTGAGGTGCCTATGTCGAGGGTGAGTACATTGGGGTTTCCCTGGTTGTCGGTTCCGTCTTCTGTGGGACTGAACCAGGCACCGGTGGGGAGGGAGATTACGCCTTGTCGTATGTCGTTACTTATTTTGGCTTTGGCTAAACAGGCACCGCGGTTATTGAACAGGCGAATGTAACTGTTATCTGTTATCCCGCGCACTTTTGCATCTTCGGGGTGAATACTGGCCGGAGTGGGTCTTTCTCCGGGTATATCGGCGATTGCGCATTCCATTTGGCTATGTAGTTTGTCTCCGGGTTGGGGGGATACCAGGTGTAGAGGGTAGGTCTTCGCCTTGTCGGATCCTAACCATTCCGTGGGGGGAAGCCAGGTGGCATGCCCGGGGCAGTCTTCGTAACCAAATCCTTCGATGGTGCTAGAGAAGATTTCGATTTTCCCTGAAGGCGTATCAAGGGGGGATGATTCCGGGTCCTCGATAAATGCATTAAATTGAGTTTTCGAAAATGTCGGGTTTCGTACGGGAAGGTCTATCCAATTTTGTTCTTCTAACGAATCATAGCTGGGTGCAGTTATGCCATCCTGTTCGCATTCTTTCACGAATCCAGAGTATAAATAGCGCAGCCACTCTTCCGAATTTCTGTTTTCGGTAAACAATTCGCTCAAGCCCATACGTTCAGCCAGTTCTGAAAAAATATCGTAGTCATCTTTGGCTTCACCAACCGGTGGGATGAATGCTGGCATGTGAAACAAATAGGAGTCACCCTGGGCTCTGCCAATGTCATTTCGCTCATAGGAGGTGGTTGCGGAAAACACGATGTCAGCTCTTTGGGCGGTTGCGGTCCACCATGGCTCGTTTACGATAATGGTTTCAGGTTGTTGCCAGGCACGCTCCAGTCGACCTAAATCCTGATGATGATGAAAGGGATTGCCACCGCACCAGTACACCAGCTTTATATCGGGGTAGTGGAGCTTTTGTCCATTGAAGTCAAAGGGTTCTCCTGGTTGTAGCAACATGTCGGCAATCCTCGCCACAGGAATGAACTCCTTCACGCTGTTTTCTCCCTGGGGAAAAGTTAACCCTCCCAGTCGCTTGACGGAAACCCCAATGCCGCCGATGGCTCCGTAGCCGTAGCCTATACCGCCTCCGGGTTTCCCAATTTGGCCAAGCATGGCAGCCAGGGTTGCAGCCATCCAATAGGGTTGTTCGCCATGTTCAGCCCTTTGTAGCGACCAGGCCACCGTCACCAGTGTTCGGGTTTTCGCCATTTGGAGCGCGAGCTCGTGCATTACTTTAGACTCAATTCCACAAATGGCGGCAGCCCATTCCGGGGTTTTGCTTTGGCCATCGATTTCCCCTGTCAAATAGGCTCGAAATTTTTCGAACCCGGTACAGTATTTTTGGAGAAAACCAGTGTCAGTTAGGCCTTCTGATTCCAATACCCAGGCAATGCCTAACATCATTGCGGTATCTGTACCGGGCCGAATCCCCAACCATTTGGCACCATCTGGCGTATCTGTGCGTTGCGGGCTAATGTTGATTCGCCGAATCCCAAGCTGTTCGAATTGTTTAAACCAGCCATTGGTTTCATGATGGGTGACGCCTCCCATACTGACCTGGGAGTTTTTTGGGTTGATTCCTCCAAACATCACCAGGGTTTCGGTGTGCTCTGCAATCATCGGCCAGGTGTTTAGCTCACTCCACATTAGCTTCAGAAAGTGAACGCCAAAAACGTGGGGAATGATGGCTTGAGCTGCGGCGGTGCTATAACTTGCCACGGAGGAGACATAACCTCCTGTGCAATTCAAAAATCGATGGACCTGGCTCAGAGCGTGATGGAACCTTCCCGCACTGGCCCAACCATAGGAACCGCCAAAAATAGACTGATTTCCACTGTCCTTGCTGACACGATGGATTTCCCTGGCAGCGATGTCGAGTGCTTCATCCCAGGGTAATTCGACGAATTTTTCTTTTCCTCTCAATGATCGTGAATCCTTATGCAGGGGACCATGCTCTAACCAACTTTTGTGAATCGATGGCCGGGCAACTCTGGAAGAATGATGTACTGCGGCGGGCAGGTTATAAGGTATGTTTGACGGGTTGGGGTCATGTTCGAAGTCTGAGACCGAGACGATACGATTTCCCTGGGCAGTGACGTTAAAGGCGCCCCAATGACTCGATGTCACTTTTATTGTTTTTTCGCTCATGTAGGTTAACCGGGGTTCTTTTGTTGAAGGCTTGAGGATGGCGAGTGCGCGGGTTAATGGAATTTTACAATGTTATGCACAAATAATTTCTGTTGTCCTTATCAACCCGGATTGATTCAATCTGGGGGTAATCTGATTGGCTATGAAGCCGTTTTATTCTTTTTTCGTGACAGGTCCACATCAAAAATAAGTCTTTCTCCATTGAGTGCAACGAAATGTTGGCTTTTTGCTCTGGCTATTAATGTGACTCCCAATTTTTGCGCCAGTTCGAATGCCATGTGAGTGGCCCCATTCCTTGAAATAAGCACTGGAATGCCCATTAATGCCGACTTAATGACTATTTCCGACGTTAATCTTCCTGTAGTGTAGAAAACTTTGTCCCCACCTTCTGTATTATCCAGCCACATTTTGCCAGATAGTGCATCTGTGGCACCATGTCTGCCTACGTCTTCAAAAAAACTGAGGATTTTTCCATCCTTACACAGCCCACAACCGTGAACAGAGCCTGCGTCACGATAGACAGTGTTTAGTTCTTTTACTTGCTGAATAATTTCGTAAATGCTTGATTGTAATAATGGGCTCTGTGCAAGAGGTTTTTTGGCTATTTTTGCGAGAGCATAATCGACAAGATTCTGTTCTTTTAACCCGATTCCCTGTAGATGATTTTTAGATTGAGGAGATTGAGTTCTTGAGCTCTGTGGTGAAGTGGTGTATCTGTTTTTGGATTCAACGTCAGCGACTTCCCGATCCCAATCAACGGATATGGATTCGATCTGACTAAGCTGGTCAAAAATTGCCTGGTTTCGCAAATAACCAAGAACAAGTAATTCGGGTTGGGAGCC
Source organism: Gammaproteobacteria bacterium (assembly GCA_011088265.1). Lineage (GTDB taxonomy): Bacteria > Pseudomonadota > Gammaproteobacteria > Arenicellales > Poriferihabitantaceae > WLWV01. The sequence goes on along the minus strand of JAALKB010000066.1, from coordinate 4,244 downwards.
AATGGTCATTAACGTTACCAATTCCTGATTGCCTATCTTGATGGTAAGAGGTTGTTCACCAGCGACATTGACCTGAAGCTTGTGACCATACTGGTCAAAAGCTTCGGCGAGATGCAACGGAGCTAATCCTTGATTACTCAAAACAGGATAACGGTTAGTCATTGGTGCTTTGTGCTTTTGTCAGATGCCGATTCTTTAATAAACACAAATGCCTGAAAGTAAATGAGAGATGACCCTGAAGAGCAGAAACCAAAAGACCGATCAGGTATGAGCTGATCGGTCTTTGGTTCTCCGATACCTGATGTTATCTGTATAGAGACCCGGTTATATCAGTATGTGACTACTGGAGGTAGGGACTTGGCTTGTGCTACCCATCCCTCAACCATGCTCTGACTAGGTATCTGACGGCATAGTTTCTTTTTTTCGTTGGTTTCTTTCATTGCAACGGTAAGATTAGCTGGATTACGATTTTTAAGTTCTTTTACCGTATCCACTCCGGCTGCTTTCAACAGTTCTGCGTATTGAGACGAAACTCCTTTAACACGAAACAGATCCGACATATTAACGAAGCGAAGGATTATTGATTCATCTATGCCAGTTTTGGCGGCAAGCTCTTTTCTGCCTTTTTTAGTTGCGCCCTGTTCGAGCAGTTGTTTGGGGCTCTGGCATTTACTAGCCTTTAAAGCCGCGGCGTGTTTAGGGCCTACGCCTTCGAGTAGTTGCAGTGATTTTGTCATCGATGTGTCCTCAAATTAATAATTGACGCAGCACAAAGTCATATCGTTCAGTCCCCTACTAAAATTAACAGACTCTGGTTACGCTCTCACTCCGGAACCATTATCAAACTGCATCAACAACCAGGTCGCGGTCCAGGCTGCGGTTTAACTAAATACGCCAGTTCGAAAAAACAGACCACTGAAAAAAGGTGACTGATAGGCCACTGTTAAGCGGTTCATGCGCCTCTAATCTCACTTCCTTTAACCTGATGAGGCAAGCTGATTTGTCCCATAGACATCAGCCTGACATTAGCTTGACATCAACCGGCGTCATTCGCGATCAAAAGGTCATCGCTAAAAGGATGAGAGCAGCGTTCTTTCGAAACGGCGCCCAAAACTCATAATGAAACTGGGTTCTGAGGAGTTTAGCCTGGTCGCTTCCGTCAGAACTTGATGCGTCAGGTTCCAAGGGGCAAATTTACCGACCTTTCGCCCAAACATCAACCACTTGGGCATTGACCGGGTATTGACTAAGTATCAGCCTGCTCGTGCCTTAGCTGCTTTTTCAATCAGGAAATTTATCACTTCGATCAATTTTTCATGGCTTCCTGCCAATGAAACAGAAGTTCGATAGCGTCCATCGACAATGATAGCGGGAACACCTGAGATGCCGTATTTTCGTGACATCACATGAGCAAAATTTAATTTATTTTCAACGGCAAATGATGAAAAAGTGGTTTTTATCGCTTGGCCATCGGCTCCATTTTCCTCGGCCCAGACGGCGAGTTCATCAATGGTGTTGATTCGCCTTCTTTCTGCATGAATCGCATGAAAAAGTTTAGCGTGGAGCTGCTCGGTTAATCCCAGCGCTTCAAATGTATAAAATGCCCGGCCATGAAACACCCACTGTTCATTTAGTATGGCTGGAATTGGAACGAATTCAGCGTTCTCAGGTTTATTATTCAGCCAATCCAGAATATAAGGCTCTAATCGATAGCAGTGGGGGCAGCGATACCAGAACATTTCCACCACCTCTATCTTATCCCCGGTTTGCACAGGTTGAACCTCTGCCAATAGCTCATAGTGTCCCCCCTCTACAAATATGTTTTCCTGTGCCTGGGTAGTGATCAGAAATGAGGAGAGCATCAGCGAAGTGATCGCGATGAGAAAAATACCGGGTTTTGATTTTGTCATTTTGAGTATTTGTGTTTCAGTTTGAAAAATTTTGTCTATGATTATGATGACAACGAATTGTCCGGGGAGTTTCGACGGGTTTGGAACTGTTTCATAAGTGATGCGGGTATTCCGTCGAAACCACCATTACTCATGCAAATGATAACGCTATTGGTAGTGAGTCTCAAATTGATTGTTTCCAGCAATTGTTCTTTGCTCTGGCAGGAGACTAACTCAGCTTTACTTGATAAGTGAGCCGTATTCCATTCCTGCTCCGTGGGTTGGTAAATCAGAGCAATATCTGCTGAATCCAGTGCGGGGCCAAGGGTGTGATTATGGCAGCCGGATTGCATGGTATTGGATCGCGGTTCCATTACTGCGATCAAAAGATGGTGAGGATATTTCTGTCGTAGGGTCTCCAGGGTGTATTTAATGGCCGTGGGATGATGGGCGAAATCTTCATACAAATGGGTTGAAGTACTGCTATAAAGTAGTTGTAAGCGTCGGTCAGTAGTGATGAATGTCTCCAATGCCTGGGCGCTGGATTTCACGGTGATGCCGCAAAGGGACGCTGCAGCAATGGCAGCCAATGCATTTTGCATGTTGTGGCTACCCATCAAATTCCAATTTACCTCGTGGATTTTTTCACCCCATTGATAAACTTCGAACTGGCTGTGATCATCGGTGATTGGTCTGGCAAACCATTCGGCATTTATGTCGCCTGTGGAAACGCCGTGAAGGTGGCTCCAATGTCCCATGGCAATCACTTCAGCGAGGTTTTCATCGTCGGCATTAATCACAATGTGGCCATTTCCAGGGATAATCCGTACCAGATGATGAAACTGGGTCTTGATCTGCCCGAGATCTGAAAAAATGTCGGCATGGTCGAATTCCAGATTGTTTAATACCGCTATATTGGGCGAATAATGAACAAACTTCGAGCGCTTATCAAAAAAAGCAGTATCGTATTCATCCGCCTCAATAACAAAATGTTGTCCTTCTCCGGTTCGTGCAGAACTGTCGAAGTTGCCGGGCTTTCCACCGATTAGGAATCCGGGTTTCTTGTCATTGTAGTCAAGAATCCAGGCGATCATGGAAGATGTTGTGGTTTTGCCGTGAGTTCCGGCAACAGCAATGACCTGTCGCTTCATTAAAATATGATTATGTAGCCAGGCGGGTCCGGATTGGTAATCAAGCCCTTGATCAAGCACTTCCTCCACCAGCATATTTCCCCGGGAAAGTGCATTGCCAATAATGATCTGGTCAATGTCCTTTTCGATATGTCCTGGGTCATAGCCCTGTTTTACATCGATGCCTTTATCCACTAGCAGTGTGCTCATGGGTGGGTAGACATTGGCGTCACAGCCGGAAACCCGGTGGTTGGCGGTTTTAGCGATCTGTGCAATGCCCGCCATGAATGTGCCGCAGATTCCAGCGATGAAAATGTTCACATCACATCTCCAGCGAAAAGACTCACTAATACAGTGGAGAAAATCAGCTCAAGGATAAAGTTGATCAACACGGCCAGCGATAAATTAATTTCCAGTGTTTCCTTAAGAATCGAGGTGATAACGGCAAAATTCCAAATGGTCGTGACCAAAACCATCATGGTGGTCAGGTTGAAGTCCGTGGATTTAATCTCCACTCCGGAGTTCAGTATAAAAACAGGCAAAACCACCACCAGCAATATGGACCAGCACCCGTAAATTGCCATAGCTGACTGAGTCCATCGGTCAGTTTGTTTAAACACCACCAACAATAGCCGTAAGCTGACTCCAATCAGTATTACCTGAGTAATGGATATCGCGAATGCTCCTGTTCCGCCAATGAGGTAAAAATTCCGAATCAGAAAAAGCGCTAATGTACCTATGATCACTTTCAGCAATAGATCCTGCCTCGGGGGGAGGTCCTGAGGCTTCGCTTTGAATAGGCAAATGTTGATGAGCGTCTGTAAGAGTGGCGGCATAACCTGAGAATAATTCCGTGTAGACAAGCTGGGGAATGATATCATTAGTATCATGACGAATATGAAAATTATTACCACCGAAGATGAACTGAAAGGATTTGTTGAGGACATCAGGGACAGTGAATGGATCGGTGTTGATACCGAGTTTCTAAGGGAAAAAACCTATTCACCAAGGCTATGTCTGGTGCAAATTAGTACTCCGGATCTGGAAGTGTGTATCGATCCCCTGGCGATCAATGACCTGCAACCACTGGAATCCGTGCTAACGGACTCCCGGATCATGAAGATTCTGCATTCCTGCCGTCAGGATCTGGAGGCTTTTGATACCCGTTTTAGCGGTTGCATGGCCAACCTGTTTGACACGCAGATTGCCGCGGCATTTTGCGGTT
>JAALKB010000312.1 GCA_011088265.1 Gammaproteobacteria bacterium | reverse complement strand
AGTCCAATCATCGGGTATAGATGCAAAATTGTCCGGTTCTCTTTGGCAAAACTAATTAGCCCAGTTGAAAAAGCTGAAACTTGGATGATTCGTAGCGCTTCTAAATTACTCAGCAATATGCGTAGGAACCAGGCGCAGCGCAGATCCGCTTTATTTGGAATACCCTCAAGGCTGGTACCCATAGCACTGTCGCCAAACAGGTGACTTTCTCCCTCCTTTCAACTTGCCAGGTTCATCGTTTTCCCCTTGCTTACTCCAGTCAATACAGAGTATGTGGGAGTTAGTACTCCTGTTGTAATTTGGCTTGATTGGAATTTATTAAAACAAACGGAATGTATATGGAAGCTAATCGGCTAATAACTGCTAGATTGTGTATTGATGCAGGTTTGGCTGGAATTTAAGCCTAGTAATTCGCCATAAAGCCCAAAAAAATGATCTTCTTTTCTGAAACTGTATTTTATCAGTGTTTAAATCTAAGGGTTTCGCATCTGTTCTAACGATAGTGCTTCAGATTGGGTAAATAAGAGGATAAAAGATGATTTTCAGAGGCAGCTCTCAAATTATAGGATCAGGGTCATTCGTGCCCGAGAAGGTGGTTTCTTCAGTGGACTTGCTGGATGGTCTACGTTCAGAGGCCCGGTTTGGTATTCAATCGACGTGGATGGATGATGCGCTAGGTATTAAGACTCGACACTATTGTGAAGAAAATTTGCTACCTTCTGATATTGCTGCCATTGCCGCACAGGAAGCCATTGACGATGCGGGGATCAGCGCATTGAATATCGGTGCAATTATTTATTGTGGTATCACGGGTGATTTCATTGAACCGGGAACGGCTCATATTATCCAACACAAGATTGGCGCCATAAATGCGATTTGCAAAGACGTGTCGAATGCCTGCCACGGATTTTGTGATGGAATGCTATTTGCTGATCTCATGATAGGAGCTGGAGTTGAGACCGCCTTGGTTGTGACGGCTGAGCTCACAAAAGTCTCCCGGTTATTTCTTCCTTTGCTTGAAAGGTAAAAGGACATCGATAAATTTTCCTATTCCCTGGGGGCGCTTACGGTGGGCGATGCTGCAGGGGCAATGATCTTGAGCAAAAAAACTGATCCCGAGCGTGGAATTGAGGTTATTAATACAGTTTCTGACGGTCAGTACAATGATCTATGTAGCTATCGTATTGTGGATGGGGAAATAGAAGGTGGAATGGTGATGGAAAGAATTAGCTATATCGGTGTCCGTCAATGTGCGAAGCAATTGCCTGCAACTATTGCTGCATTTAATGAGGAAAACAAAAAAGTGACGAATCTGGTGATGCATCAGGTAGGAAAGAAACCTTATGAGGCGATGTCAAAGATCGTTTCTAAAGTCCTGACATATCGTCCTGACAATATCCCCAAAACTTTTGATCATTTAGGAAATATTACTACTGCAACAATACCGTTAAACTATGATTTGCTAAAGAAATCAGGCAAAATGAACGCTGGCGAAAAAATGATGTTTGTTAGCAGCGGAAGTGGACATGTTCTAACCTGGTTTGGTTTGACGATCTAATTGGAGGCTGATAGTACAAGATGTTGATCTATATACCTGTAGTTACGGCATTAGCTATTAAACTTTTTCTGTTATATCAATATCGGACATCCTGGATAACCTCAGCGGTTTCCAAAACCTTCCTGGGTCTGCTCGTTCTTCAAACGATTGCAAGTGTCATTGAAATAGCAAGCTTGTATTACGGTTCTTCCCCCACTCTTCCTTTTTTTTCAGCACTGTTGCTTAAGATCTACTATGTTACCTTATTTTGGCTACTAGCCTTTTTACTACAGATTTCCATGCTGATCGCTTATCAGGAATTAAATCGCAAAGGTGGGATAGCGGTTTATGTCATTGCGACTATGATGACTGCAGTGATGCTTTTCACCGACTGGCTTGTCGTTGATGCCCGCTCCATTGGTTATACGGTAACCAGGGTGCCGGGAGATTTCTATTCGATAGTACCAATCTATGGGCTCGCATTATCCCTGTTTGCCATTGGGGTTTGCATCTATGGTTATCGAATATTGGAAAACCAATTTGAGAGACTTCGCTGTATGTATCTACTGATTTCAGTCTGCAGTCTGACAGCCCCAATACTAGTTTCGCTGATGCTGATGTCTCTGGGTTATGAGGTAAATGCAGCGGTTATTTTGCCAATTGGAATTACCCTGTTTTTAATCACTCTGAGTTATGCCCTCGGTAACGATAGACTCTACGATATCAGGATGTGGATCCCGTTTACACAGGCTTTTCGACTGGATATGGCGCGCCATAAAGAGTTCTTCGTGCACTACGATGGTTCTGAAATGCTAGCGAAGGAAAGGCGCACATTACATGAAAAGCGTTATCTAATCCGTGCACTTTCCATGGCTAATGGCAATCAAAAGAAAGCCGCTGAACGATTGGGGATTTCCGAAAGCGCTATCTCTGTAAAGAAGAAACAGCATGGAATATGAGTTTTACCTAAGGTCCCGATGAGATCCCGATCGACTTGATCCCAGGTTTCAGGCAGTAGTGAATGAGACAATTAACATCATAATCACTGCTTCCAGGACTGCTTATTTCACGGATTTTGACAGGCCAAAATCCATTGCATGTTAGCGCTGATGTTTGATGAAGTAGACTGTATGTGTTTTGCAGGAGTCTGTTGCTGCACGGGGCAGTTATAATTTCCCTTTCGCTAATCAACCCATTTTTCGAAAGAAGGGTGGCTGACTGAATAACTA
>JAALKB010000065.1 GCA_011088265.1 Gammaproteobacteria bacterium | reverse complement strand
AATGACGCATGATCGCTAACGACATCGCGCCTTTTTTCAGGACGGACTAGCTATCGAACTTAGAGAGAAGATTAAGACTGGTGGTGCGTGGGTTCGGAGAAATCCGGGAGCTTCTTTTGTACTATTTTCTTTACGATTACTGCGTTAACAATTCAGCGAACCATTTTTCTCAATTCAAACTCCAAAATACCTTCGGCTCCGGCTGCTTTAAGTTGTGGAATAATATCCCTAACCTTCATTTTATCGACCACTGTTTCTACGGCTAACCAGTCCTCTCCATATAGCTTATTGATAGTTGGAGCTTGTAGGCTTGGAAGGTGGGATACCAGTTTTTCGATATTACTGGGAGACACATTCATTTTGAGCAAGACTTTTTCTCTGGCGAGTAACGCGCTTTCAAGTAATAGGGCGATCTCTTCGATTTTTCGTCTTTTCCACTGATCCTGAAGTGATAATTTATTGGCAACAAAAATGGTGTGAGTGTGGAGGATGTCGCAAACGATTCGCAATCCATGAGCTCGTATTGTGTTTCCGGTTTCTGTAATTTCAACTGCTGCATCAGCCAGTCCTTCAACGACTTTTGCCTCGGTGGCGCCCCATGAGAAGTCAACCTGGGCATTGATATTACGATCCTTAAGGTATCGTTTCGTGTATGCGACAAGCTCGGTAGATATTCGTTTCCCTTCCAGGTCTTCGATACATTGTATATCTGAATCGTTGTCAACGACCAGTACCCATCTGCACGGTTGGTCTGAGGTTTTCGAGTAAACAAGATTGCTGATAACCTCGACATCAGCTTCTGTTTCGGCAACCCAATCCTGGCCGGTAAGCCCTGCATCGAGTACTCCCTGGGCTATATAAGGACCCATTTCCTGGGATCGTACCAACGAACATTCAATTTCATGGTCATTGATAGAGGGGAAGTAGTTTCTGGACTTGCTATTAATAGTCCACCCGGCTTGGGAAAAAAGTTCAGTTGTTGCTTGCTGTAGACTCCCTTTCGGTATGCCCAGTTTCAATATATTTGCCATCTTGTACGTCTGGAAAAAAGCGGGATTATACCCCAGCTAACTGACATATTAATTCTGTTCCAGGTAAGATCAGGGTGAATGGGTAAGCAGAATGTATCTAGACTGTCGCGGCATTGAACCGAAGCCCCGGGTTGCTTCGCGCCTCCCGGGGTTCTGCTGAGGTTCCCGTTATAAACCGCTGATTACTTGATCGATACTGGTTTTCGCGTCGCCGAACAACATGCGAGTGTTTTCCTTAAAGAATAGAGGATTCTCAACACCAGCATAACCACTTGCCATGCTGCGTTTTAGTACGATAACCTGTTTGGCTTTCCAAACTTCAAGAACAGGCATGCCCGCAATAGGGCTATCCGGGGATTCAATGGCTGAGGGGTTCACAATATCGTTTGCTCCTATTACCATAATAACATCGACTTCCGGCAAATCATCGTTAATCTCGTCCATCTCGAGTACGATGTCGTATGATACCTTTGCCTCAGCAAGAAGGACATTCATGTGTCCGGGCATGCGACCTGCCACCGGATGGATTGCAAATTTCACATCTACTCCATTGGCTATTAGTTTTTTGGCCATCTCTGAGACAGGATGTTGAGCATGGGCTACCGCCATTCCGTAACCTGGAACAATGACTAATGAGTCAATATTGCCGAGGAGGTCAGAAGTTTCAGATGAACTAATGGAAAGTACTTCGCCTTGAATTTCTTCAGTCCCGGAGCTACTACTAGAGACGGTTGTACCAAAGCCTCCCATGATGACGCTGATAAAGGATCGATTCATCGCCCTGCACATGATGTAGCTTAGGATTGCTCCGCTCGAACCAACCAGAGCGCCAGTCACAATGAGTAAATCGTTTGACAGCATGAAGCCAGTGGCTGCTGCTGCCCACCCTGAATAACTGTTCAACATGGAAATGACCACGGGCATATCTGCGCCACCGATTGCCATTACCATATGGATACCAAAAATAAACGCTAAAACCGTCATAATCAGTAATGGTGTCATACCAGTGGATATCTCGCCCGCATTAACGAACTCATAGCCCAGATAGATACAGGCAACAAGAATGGAAAGATTCAGCCAGTGACGCGCGGGTAGAATGAGTGCTCTGCTACCAATTATCCCTTTTAGCTTCCCGAAAGCGATCACTGATCCGGTAAAGGTCACTGCGCCAATCAAAACGCCAAGATAAATCTCGATATCGTGAATGGTTTTTTCCACGCTGGTAAATACCGACGTAATATCAAGATAGGTTGAGAAACCCACCAGCACAGCCGCCAGCCCCACGAAACTATGAAGAATCGCGACGAGTTCAGGCATGGAGGTCATTTGGACCCGAGCGGCGAGAATGGCTCCAATTACCACGCCAATAGACATCCCGATAACGATCATGTTGTAACCTGAAACCTGGTCACCCAGCAGAGTGGCGAGTATGGCCAAAACCATACCAGCGATACCATAAAGGTTCCCCCGGCGCGCTGTTTCCTGGTTACTCAGTCCTCCAAGACTAAGGATGAAAAAAATGCTGGCAACGATATACGCTGCCGTAACTATTCCGGTTGACATATTAATTTCTCCCTATTTCATTTCTGAAACATTTTTAGCATTCGTTGGGTGACAAGAAATCCCCCTGCTATGTTAATAGAAGCCAATATCACTGGGGCCAATGCCAGGATAGTGCCTAATGAGGATGGTGAACCAATCTGTAAAAGTGCGCCGATTACTATAATGCCACTGATTGCATTGGTCACACTCATTAACGGGGTATGAAGTGCTGGAGTGACACTCCAGATTACTTGCCAGCCCACAAAGCAGGCCAGTACGAAAACAATGAAATGATCCATGAATGAAATGGGAGCGACACTTCCCACAGCGAGTATCGCCAGGACGCCTATGGCGATTCCCCCGAGTGTCGCCCAACCCCGTTTGGGAGTAACGTTGTTTTCTTCTTTTGGGGACTCAGCTTTGGGCTGCGGTTGTTGGGCAGGTTTGGCGGAGAGTTTCGGAGCTGGAGGAGGCCAGGTAATTTCACCCTGATTAATGACGGTTGCACCTCGAATAGCTTCATCTTCCATGTTGACGTTGATGCTGCCGTCTTTGTCAGGGCTCAGATCAGTCAGCAAATGGCGAATGTTAGCCGCATAGAGCTGACTGGATTGAGTTGCCATTCGGCTTGGATGGTCTGTATATCCGATGATCTTCACTCCGTTTTCACTGACAACCTGATCCGCTTGGGTGAGCTCGCAGTTTCCACCCTGTTCAGCGGCAAGATCCACGATGACGCTGCCATGCTTCATGCTTTCGACCATTTCTCTCGTGATCAATTTGGGCGCTGGTTTTCCAGGAATTAACGCAGTAGTGATGATAATGTCGACTTCCTTTGCCTGTTCAGCAAAGAGTGCCATTTCTGCTTTGATGAATTCTTCACTCATCACCTTGGCATATCCGCCTTCTCCGCTGCCGTCCTCTTCAAATTCCAATTCGAGGAACTCGGCGCTCATGCTTTCGATTTGTTCTTTTACTTCTGGACGAGTGTCAAAAGCCCGGACAATTGCGCCCAAACTGACTGCCGCTCCAATTGCGGCTAATCCAGCAACACCGGCCCCAATGACCATGACTTTTGCGGGTGGTACTTTTCCGGCAGCGGTAATTTGGCCGGTGAAAAACCTTCCAAAGTGTTGCCCTGCCTCAATCGCGGATCGATACCCAGCCACATTAGCCATAGAAGACAGGGCGTCCATTTTTTGGGCTCTGGATATACGGGGCACTGAGTCCATGGCTATTATGGTCGCCCCGGACCTGGACATCTGTTGCATTAGCTCTTCATTTTGGGCTGGCCAGATAAAACTAATCAGTGTCTTGTCCCTAGTCAACCATTCAGCCTCGTGTCTACCATGGGCCTCATTCAATTCCGGTGCCCGGACTTTGCAAATAATTTCGGCCTGCTCCCATAATCCTGGGGTATCGTCGACAATTGACGCTCCAGCAGTTTCGAAATCACCGTCAAGAAAGCCAGCGGCTCGTCCGGCATTGTGCTCAACCAAAACACTATGACCCAACGATCCAAGTCTTTTAACTTCCTCTGGTGTACAGGACACTCGATTTTCGTTCAGATGAACTTCTTTAGGTATTCCAATTTTCATTATGATTCAAAGTGGCAGGTTAAATTAGAAAGCGACTGTTCCCATTTACTATTATTCTGATGGATCTAATCTATTAGATTTAATCTATCGCCTATTTCGATTTCGGATGCATACTAATGGATTCCAGTCTATATACCCCGTTCAGGTCAAAGAGATTGTGTCCACGGATAGTGTCTGTAAACGATATAAGTAACATAACAATCCATACAATCCAGTCATACACCGGCCATACAATCCAGATAGAACCCAAATAGAACAATCTTCAAGCAGAATAATCTGATTTCCAACTGAATCTTTAGAGTAAGCGAGAAGGCACGATAACACCGACAGACTTTATTGGTTTCTTTTTGTTGTTTCTTATTCGATCCAGACTACGAGCTCGATGTTGGCTAACGGAAACCTAACAAATCTGCTCGGGCCCATCCGCAATTTCTAACTAGTGCAAACTTGAATTGGGTTATTCGAGGAAAGAACCTCAATCATAAATGATTTGCCTGGTAAATTAACAATCAGTCTAAGTAATACAGGGATAAATCTATTCGATATGAAAATGAGGGCAGCAATGGCCAGAGATCAATAGTACACTTGTGACGGTATGAGAAAGAAAAAAACCAGGCAAGAAAAACAAAAGAAGGGATTTAGGGTCGCGGATGAAAGTGGAATTCCGGTTCCAGCCTACAATTTGTTAATAGAGTACGTATTTGCACAGTCCTACACTGTTTCTGTAGAAGAGTTTTGTAAGCAGTTCGGATTGGAGACCGTGGAGGAAGCAGATGCACTCGAGTCGAGACTTTCCCGGTTGACCAAACAAAAAGTGTTTTATCAGGATGGTCAGGGAAAGTACGGGATTGCAATAGACGCCGGAATTTTCGTCGGACAGGTGATGGGGAATGCGAAGGGATACGGCTTTGTTATTCCGGATGAGGGTGATGAAGATTTGTATTTGAATTATCGCCAAATGAAAAAGGTACTGCACGGAGACCGGGTATTGGTTAAAACAGGGCGCACTGATCAGCGAGGTAAGAAGGAAGGTGTGATTGTTGAAGTGCTAATTGATCCAGACCGGGAAATAATCGGCCAATATTTCAGGCAGGGGGGAAAGGGATCGTCCAGCCCGAGGACCATCGGTATGGACGGGATATTCATATTCCGAAAAAACTGAATAAGAAAGCCAATGACGGGGACATCGTCAGTGTAAGGGTGACCCATCACCCGGTGCAACATTTCGATGCGATTGGGGAAGTCGTGGAAATCATTGGTCATCGGATGGCCCCAGGGGTTGAAACCGATATTGCACTTCGTGAACACGATATTCCCTATTTGTGGCCGCAAAGTGTGTATAAACAGCTCGATAATGCGAGCTATTCGACTCAGTCTGTCAGGCGAAGAAAAGGGCGTAAAGACATACGGAAGAAGAAGCTCGTCACTATTGATGGAAGTGATGCAAGGGATTTCGATGATGCAGTTTATTGTGAAAGGAACAAGAAAGGTTGGCGATTGATTGTCGCAATTGCCGATGTTAGTCACTACGTTGGTGTGGACACCGCACTTGATCAGGAAGCCTTCAACAGAGGGAATTCTGCCTATTTTCCTAATCGAGTGGTGCCGATGTTGCCAGAGTCACTGTCCAATGGAATCTGCTCCATTAATCCAGAGGAAAATCGGTTTTGTATGGTTTGTGACATGCAATTCAACGGATCAGGAGAAATGCAGGGTTATGAATTTTATCCCGGAATTATGTTCTCCCATGCCAGGCTAACCTACGATCTGGTCAATCGAATCGTTAACGAAAGAGATATTAATGAGCGCAAAGACTGGAATCACATTACCTCGCAATTAGATGATCTCTTTGAACTTTTTAAGTGTCTGGATAGCAAAAGGCGAGACAGGGGCACAGTGGATTTTGAATTTCCCGAGGCGTTTATCGAATATGATGATAAACAAAAGATCAGCCGTATTTCGGCTCGCCAAAGAAACTACGCCCATAGAATGATCGAAGAATTCATGCTGTCTGCAAACGTCTGCGCCGCGAAATTTCTGAATCAACACAATAACCACGAGTCCATTTATCGCAATCATAAGGGGCCGGAAGAGGAAACCCTTGTGGACCTTAGGAGTTTTCTTGGCGGTTTAGGGTTGCAATTAGGTGGCGGGGATGATCCCGAAGCATCGGACTATGCGGCGATTGTGAGACAGGTGGAAGAAAGGCCAGATGTCTCACCCGTGGTGCAGACTGCCTTGCTCCGTAGTTTGGGACAGGCAGTTTATAGCACAGAGCAATTAGGTCATTTCGCATTAGCTTACCCCTTGTATACGCACTTTACTTCTCCCATACGTCGATATAGCGACCTTGTAGTTCATCGGCAAATCAGGCATATCCTCGAAAGTAAAGGAGAAAGCCAGGACGGCTCTTCTGGTGTTGCAAAACAAAAGCCAGTGACACCGGAAGGAGTTTCCATTTCGGATGCAGCAGATCATTGTTCGTTCACTGAGCGTCGTGCTGAAAATGCAAGTCGTGACGTTGTCTCCTGGCTTAAAGCGGAGTATATGTTAGACAAGGTTGGGCAGGAGTTTGATGGCCGTATATCAAGTGTTAAGGAATTCGGTTTATTTGTGCTACTGGACGAGGTTTTCGTCGATGGTCTAGTTCATGTTTCAGAGCTGGGGGATGATTACTATCAGTACGATCGTCAGAACTTTCAGTTAATTGGTGAACGAACGGCGAAACGTTTCGGTTTAGGTATGCTTGTCCGAGTCCGGGTTGCAAATGTAAATCTTTCAGAAAGCAAAATAGATTTTCATCTAATCTCTGCTAAGGAGGGAGAAAATTCGCCGAAAGGTGGTTCCAATACTACTATCGACAAAACCATTGACAGGATCGCTGATAAGGCCATTTATAAGGATAGTGCCAATGATAGGAGTCGCATCGATTCAGGAAAAAAACCGAAGATAGCGAAGGAACTAAAAGAAAAAAAGAAAACTGGCACATCGCCTAAACTCACTACTAAATCCAAACCCAAAAGTAGCAGCACATCCAAAAGTAAGCCCAAAAGCAATAACAATAGCAAAGGCAAAACTAAAAGCAAAATAACAACCAGGGCGAACACCGATACTAAAAAGAAATCTGGGGCTGGTGGTAATAAATCGAATAAAACCAGCACTAGATCCAAAGCTGGTTCTAAAAGAAAAAACAAATAGAGACTAAATGTTCAGTGAGAAGAAAGTCTAGAAAGCGCGCCAATACAGGTTCTCAGGACTCCAGCCAACCGTCTCGAAATCGGGTTTCTCATGCTAGTTACGAAGGTGAGCCAGTGGATCTTTCTTATGGTTTCCACAGTGTTGAGTCTCTGATTGAAAGCGATGGGAAGCAAATTCTAGAGGTTATTATTGTTCAGAATAGATTGGATCAGAGAGGAAAAAAACTGATCGAAATGTTAGAAAACAGTCAAATCAGATACCGCATTGGTGACAAGGAAGAAGCTGATGAATACGCGGGAGCTGCTGTCCATCAGGGTGTGATCGCACTGATCAAGCGCCAACCCCAGGCGAATGAAACAGACTTACATAATCATCTTGATTCTCTCCAACATTCCCCATTGATTCTGGTATTGGATCAAATACAGGACCCTCATAATTTGGGAGCATGTATTAGAACCGCGGATGGTGCCGGTGTTGATGCAATAGTGGTTCCCAAAAATGGTGCATGTCCAGTCAACCAGACCGTTCGAAAGGTGGCTGCAGGTGCAGCGAACCGAATTCGGATTTTCTATGTTACTAATCTGGCAAGAACTCTGGATGAACTACGGGAAAAGGGTGTATGGGTTACGGGTGCGACGGATCAGGCGGACCAAAGTCTGTATCAAAGCGATTTTAAGGGAAGTGTAGCCATTGCCATGGGGTCTGAAGGTAAGGGGCTTAGGCGGCTCACTCTTGAAAAGTGCGATCAATTGGCAAGCATACCGATGCATGGTTCCGTTTCAAGTCTGAATGTTTCCGTTGCAACTGGCGTGTTTCTTTTCGAGGCGACTCGTCAGCGAGCGTTGGAATAAACCGCTTGTAAGACGGAAATGTTCCCGTACCTGGATTGATCTTCAAATTTTCCCCACAGTATACTGATTCAGCATGAACAGAATTACCTCATTCCCCCAAGGGCATTGGTCGTTGGCGGTAGATATTCCTTACAGTATGGGAGTGAAGCAGAATGAACTCATCTTTCTTTGCGGACAGGCTGATTTGTCCGGAAAAGGAACGGTCTGTCATTCCCATGATCTATTTAGGCAAACCGAAGCAGCGATAGATCACATTCGAAATCTGTTTTTGGATCTCGGCAGTAATGTGGAAAAACTAGTCAAGCTGACGGTTTTTTATGTGGACAATGGTGATGTGGACCGGGAACAATATCTATCCCATATTGTTAATGCCCTGAATACCGATAACGCACCGGTAATTGCGATGGTACCAATTACGCATTTTTTCTATCCAGGAATGATGGTTGAAATTGATGCGGTTGGCGTGGATTCCATCTCTCCAAGGCACTACGTTAGTAACCCGGAACACGGGCCGGTCATCCAGGGACTCAGTCAGGCACTACGATGTGATGAATATATTTTCCTTGGAAGTACATCAGTGGTTGGGTCGGATGGAATGATTCCAGATGAAGGAGATAGCATTACCCAAACCAGAAATACCTTGCGTCGTATCGAATCCATCCTCGGAGAATTCGGTGCAGACAGGCAGGACCTGGTGAAGGTAAATAACTGGTTTGTTAACGATGGAACAGCGGGAGGTTGGGCGCCAGGGGGTAAGGTTAGAACCGAGTTCTTTCCCGAGCCAGGCCCTGTTGCTACGGGCCATCCATTACATACTCTTGGTACTGCCGGATTAATGTTTAGTGCGACTGCTGGGCGATGCTCGGTACCTCCGGAGAACGCCTGGAGAAACAACATGCCTGGCCCACAGGTCATTGGGACTGGCCAATTCATCTACCGTTCAAACATGGTCTAAAGTGCGGTAACGTTATTTTTGTTGGTGGTCAGGTTTCCCTGGATGAAAACTCCAGGGTATTCGATCCCGACGACATGGTTAAACAAACTCATACCAGTATGGAAAATATTGACAGGGTTTTGAGGGAGTTTGGTGCCGGTTTCACAAATATTCTGAAGCTAAATACCTGGTACAAGAGTGATGGTTCCAATGGAGACTATGCTTCTGCGTTGCACCAAAATGTTAAGGTTCGTTCCTCTTATTTCAACCGACCGGGCCCCGCTTCGACCGGAATACCCCTTGACTACCTATGTTTTGAGAATATGCTCAATGAAACCGAGGTAGTCGCATGGATGGAAAGTGAGGAGCCAGAAGAATTAGGTAACAATACGTGAGATTGGTCGGGTTTTTGCTAGTCATGCAAACACTGAAGTCACACATGGAAATCTCACATAAAAGCCCTACATACAAACCTCACATAGCAATCTGTCGTAGCAATCTAGCGTAACAATTGGGCATTAGGATTTCAGGAATCAAGCGACTACCTTGATGACGGGTATAGCTGCTCCATGGAAACTGAAAGTCCATTATCCTGGACAATTCTAACGTGCTGGCGTCCAAGTCCTCTGGGTTCCCGGACGCCACAGGAGTGGGAAATAATGCCTACCGCATAATTAATCTGTTTAACATAATTAGCGACTTTTACCGATTTGTCCTCAGGATTCAAACCCCGTTGCAGTCGACTATTGTGGGTGGTTATGCCTGTGGGGCAGGTATTCTTATTACACTTCAGCGATTGTATGCAGCCGAGAGCAAACATGAAGCCTCGGGCAGAATTAACGAAATCTGCACCTGCGCATAATGCCCAGGCGACGCCAACTGGATTGATCAGTTTGCCTGATGTAATTACTTTGATTCGTTCTCGTAATTGATGTTTCTCCAGGATGTCCACCACTGCGGGAAGTGACTCCTTAATAGGCAGGCCAACATGATCCATCAATGTCATTGGTGCCGCCCCGGTGCCCCCATCTCCGCTATCGATGGTGATAAAGTCCGGTGCGCTGGAGATCCCTCTTTTATTGATTTCAATACACAGTTCTTCCACCCATTGGATGCCACCAATCACCGATTTAAATCCAGTGGGTTTCCCGGTTACGGAACGTATACGTTGAATCATATCTAAAAGGTCCGTTACGCTCTTAATATCGAGGTGGCGGTTGGGTGAAATTGATGCTTTTCCAACTTCTATGCCCCGAATTTTAGCGATCTCCTCGGTAACTTTATCAGCTGGGAGAATACCGCCTTTACCCGGTTTTGCACCTTGAGACATTTTTATCTCAAACATTTTCACCTGGTCATGAGCCGCTATTTCTCGAAGTTTTTGATCACTCAGACTTCCATCTTCTTTTCTGACTCCATATTTGGCGGTACCGATTTGGAAAACCAGATCAGCGCCACCCTCAAGGTGAAAGGAGGACAACCCACCTTCACCGGTGTTGTACCAGCAGCCAGCCATTTTCGCTCCTCTGGACAACGCCTGAACAGCTGGTCGGGATAATGCACCAAAGCTCATGGCTGAAATATTGATCAGGGATTTCGCTGTATAGGGTGTCTTGCAATACCCCTCTCCAATCGAAATAGGGCGAATATCAGTGGCTTCTTCGTCAAGGGTTGGAAATGGGCAGTTTTCAAAAATCATCGTGCCGACCTGAGAGAGGTTTTTCGTTGAGCCAAAAGCGATATTGACTCCCTTATCCTTTGATGCCCGATGAATCCACTCTCTTTCCGCTCGGTTAAATGGCATCTCTTCCCGGTCCATAGCGAAAAAATATTGCCTGAAAAACTCTCCAAGTGAACTAAAAATATACCGAAAATGGCCGATGACGGGATAGTTTCGTAGCACCGCATCTTTTGTTTGGGTAATGTCACGGACAAAAAGAACAATCAACAGAAGCACAATCAGTCCGACGAAAAATAGAAAGACGTCCGACAAAATGGATAACCATGGTGTCGCCATATCGATGACATTGCTCATTGAATCTGACATTGCTTGAGTTGCTCCTGAAGTGAGGATTGGTTTATCTGCGAAGGCCTGTGAGCTTATAGAAATCCGTGTTTGAGAATAGTTCCGTTCAGGTGTTTTTTATTCTCCAGAGGGTCTTTCTCGAATAAGGGTTGGCTTCCAATCTTTATCTGGCTGACAAATGGCTAACGAATCTAAACCCACTCTAAAAAATTAAAGCCGCAGCGACGTGCCTGCCGTCTCCACTAAGAACACTATAGGTTCGACATGCTGCAGCCGTATCCATCACCTCAAGCCCTATTCCTTTTCGCATTAGAGGTTCACTTAATGCCGGATCCGGGAACACGAGGTCTGGACCAGTTCCAAGTAGAATCACTTCAGTTTCAATTTCCGCCAGCAATTCGAAATCAGACGTCTGAAGGTTAGAAACATCTTTAACTTGCCACATTTGAATGTTCCGTGATGTTAATATCAGGCTTTGGTTATAGAGGGTGTCTCCAATTTTGATCTGAACACGACCATCACGGTGTTCAAAGCCCGTGATTTGATAATTCGAGTCGGAATTGCTGAGATGAAGTTTCATGACAACTGTTGTTTTTTCGTCGTATTTTTAAATTGTGGCTCAAGGATGTCCCAAGGATATAGTCTAGAGAGAAATATCCTGGCGGTGTTCCGGATCGACAGAATAAATGTTCCCGCATTGGGATCTTCGAATATAACAGTTTACATCCATTGCGAAAATTTCTTGTGAAAGCTGTAAAGATTGGTCTATTAGGGCTTGGAACCGTGGGTACTGGGGTTATCTCAGTATTAAAAAGAAATGCTGATGAAATTGCCAGACGGGCAGGAAGTGAGATTACCGTGGTTGCAGCGGCGGTTCGGGATTTATCTAAACCTCGTGACATCGATTCTTCCGGAATTCGAATAACGGATGATCCCATGTCAGTGGTTAATGATCCAGAAATTGATATTGTTGTTGAATTGATTGGGGGCGATGGAGTCGCGCTGGATGGCGTTAATAAAGCGCTTGAAAACGGTAAACACGTGGTTACCGCGAATAAGGCGCTAATTGCGTTGCATGGAAATGAGATTTTTAAAACCGCACGATCCAAAGGTTTGGTCGTCGCCTTTGAGTCAGCAGTTGCTGGTGGTATACCCATTATAAAATCAATTAGAGAGGGGCTTTCAGCTAATCGCATTGAGTGGTTGGCGGGAATTATTAATGGCACCTCGAATTATATTTTGACCCAAATGACGGAAGGCGGCCGGAATTTTGATGATGTGCTGGCCGAAGCTCAAGCGTTGGGGTATGCCGAGGCTGATCCGGCTTTCGACATTGAAGGAACAGACGCTGCTCACAAACTGACGATATTGGCATCCATTGCATTCGGTATTTCTCTTCAGTTTGACAAGGTTTATCAGGAAGGAATCACTAATATATCCAGTGAGGACATTACCTATGCCCAGAAGTTTGGGTATCGAATTAAGCATCTTGGACTTGCTCGAAGAACCGATAGAGGAATTGAGCTTAGGGTGCATCCAACCCTGATTCCAGAGCAAAAATTGATTGCCAATGTGAATGATGTGATGAATGCCGTGCTTGTTCAAGGGGACGCAGTAGGCCCAACGCTATATTATGGTGCCGGGGCAGGTTCTGAACCAACCGCATCATCGGTAGTTGCTGATCTGGTCGATGTAGTTAGAACCATCACGACAGATCCAGAAAACCGGGTTCCCCATCTCGCGTTTCAACCCGATACGTTATCGGATCTGGCAATTCTCCCGATTGAAGAAATTGATACTGCCTACTATCTGCGGATGGGCGTGATAAACAGACCAGGAGTGCTGGCAGCCATTACCGAAATCTTCGGCAATAAGGGGATCAGTATCGAGACGATTTCACAAAAAGAAAATGGTGATGGAAAGGAGGATGGAGAGGACAAAGTCTCTATCATACTTCTGACACACAATACCAAGGAGGGACATCTATGCGACGCGATCAAGCAGATAGAACAGCTCGATACGGTATATGGATCCGTGACCCGGCTTCGAGTGGAGACTCTGTCCTGATTCACTGTGTCTGGTTTTGTCAGAGATCGAAACCAGGCATGATGATCAATTATGTTGGTCAACATGGTGATGAAGTGAATGCTTAATACTCGAGACTATTCCATCTACCGAAAAGGGAATGATTAACGATTCCCGCTTTCAAAATCTCGATAACAATGCCCTAGGAAAGCTGGCTTCGCTAATCGTGTAGGATATTGTCTGGAAAGTGGAGTACTTTTCGTCTCTCCACGGTGAAGCTCATAAAATCAAAACAGTAACTTTTGCAACCACTGTCTAACACTATCCGTGATCATAAAGAGACGTGAAGCACTCTGCCAGTTTGGGCACCAAAAAGCTGATCTTGCGCAATCTGGTGGGTTAGACATTGATCCCTTACTTCGAAGGGTTTATCAAAACAGAAATATTTCTGATCCTGACGAAATTTCCTATTCGCTCAAAAAACTACATCCCCCCCAATCTCTTAAAGGGATGGAGGAAGCGACCCAGCTTCTAGGCAATGCCATCAAAAATGACGCTTCAGTGGTGATCGTGGGTGACTACGATACTGATGGAGCCACTGCAACTGCAATGGCCATACTCGGCCTATCCAGGTTGGGTGCCAAACGTGTGCAGTATCTGGTTCCCAATCGATTCGAGTTTGGCTATGGTCTATCGGAAAAAATTGCGCATCTGGCTCTTGAGCTAAAACCAGATTTACTGATAACGGTGGATAATGGAATTAGCAGTATTGATGGGGTGGCCTTCCTAAGGGACAAGGGAGTAAAAACCATCATAACGGATCATCATCTCCCTGGAAAAGAGTTGCCAGCTGCTAACGCCATTGTGAATCCAAATCAGCCACTGTGTAAATTTAAAAGCAAAGCATTAGCTGGAGTGGGTGTGATGTTTTATCTGTTGCTTTCAGTAAGAGCAAAGCTAAGAGCAGAAGGTTGGTTTGTTGAGAAAAACATGGTTGAACCAAACCTGGCTGATTACCTGGATTTGGTTGCCTTAGGCACAGTAGCTGACATGGTTCCCCTGGACGTGAATAATCGGATACTGGTTGCACAGGGTATTGCCCGTATTCGTTCCGGGAAATGCCGTCCAGGGATTATTGCTTTGCTTGAAGTTGCTGGCAAAGGTTATCGAAATCTGGCTTCATCAGATTTCGGCTTCGTTATTGGGCCAAGACTTAATGCAGCAGGTCGACTTGACGACATTTCAACCGGTATTGATTGTCTATTAGCTAATTCCCTTCAGGAGGCCCGTGAACATGCTCAGATATTGAATGAAATTAATGTTGAGAGGCGCCGTATCGAGAAAGTGATGCAGGAGCAGGCTTTTGAAATTGTCAGGGAATTACAATTGGAGATAAAGGGAGCTGAGTCCGAGGCAGGCTGGGTCTCTGGTTATTGTCTGTTTGATCCATCCTGGCATCAGGGAGTCACGGGTCTGGTAGCATCTCGGGTTAAGGACCAGACCCATCAACCGGCTATCGCGTTTGCTCCTACGGAGGAGGGGCTTCTGACTGGCTCTGCCAGAACGGTATCTGGACTGCATATTCGGGATCTAATTGAAGGGATCGCTGATCAGTCACCGAATCTAATTTTGAAATTTGGGGGCCATGCGATGGCAGCAGGTTTAACCATCGAAAAGCATCATCTGGATGAGTTCAAAAAATGTTTCCATGAGGCGGTGACCGAGGAATTTTCATCCGGAGTAGAGGTGGATATTTCCATCAAAAGCGATGGGGAGATATCTACAAATGAGCTTACCCTTGATTACGCGGACTTACTAAAAAACGCGGCTCCCTGGGGGCAGGGATTTCCCGCCCCGGTTTTTGATGGTGTGTTTAAGGTGCTGGAGCAAAGAGTCGTTGGCGGACAGCATATTAAGTTTGTGTTGGAAGGTGAACATAGGGGCGTTTATGATGCTATTGCATTCAAGGCCATTGAGCCTGGTTCGGAACCAGGAAAATTTGACTTTATTAATATGGCCTATCAACTTGATGCGAATGAATTTAGGGGGCAGCGGTCACTGCAGCTTATTATTGAGAAGTTTGAACCTGAGGAGCTTTCTGGTTGATTTACCTGTTGTAGCCCCCTTTCAGGGACAGGCATGAAACATAACAACAGTTTGGGATGTGTGTATCAAGTCAGAATTTGTTTTATACTCGCCCATCCGTAGCCAAGTGAAGAATGATTAGCCTGTAAACGAATGGAAAACGACGACAATGACATTGCTCTAGTAGAGCGTGTAAAAAACGGCGATAAACAGGCATTTAATTTGCTGGTTTCCAAGTATCAATACAGGATTAAACATCTGGTTGCGCGTTTCGTAAAAGATCAGGTCGAACAGGAAGATATTGTTCAGGAGGCTTTTATTAAAGCGTATCGCGCGATTGGGCGTTTTCGCGGGGACAGTGCTTTTTATACCTGGTTGTATCGAATTGCGGTTAATAGTGCAAAAAACTACCTTGTTGCTTCTGGGAGACGACCTCCTACTCAGGATATTGACGCTGACGAAATTGCCCATACCCGTCATGCGAGTAGCTTAACCGAACATAATTCTCCAGAAGAAATTCTGCAAAACGATGAATTGGTGTTGGCAATACGGGAGGCGATTCGGGTTTTACCCCATGAGTTAAAAGAAGCCATTCAACTGAGAGAATTTGATGGGTTGAGCTACGAGGATATCGCTGAAGTGATGGATTGCCCGATTGGTACCGTCAGATCCAGGATTTTTCGAGCAAGAGAGGCCATTGAACAGGCGATGGCGGCTGTTTCCGGGTAGATTGCTGACTAGATTAAATAGAGATGATGGATTTTACGTTTCCAAAATGCATTTAACACATTCCCTGGATGAACTAATTTAGAAATCTGAACACTAACTTTCAGAATTCCCAACTAATAAAAAGTGACAAGATGAACGAAAAAATTTCAGCGCTGATTGACGGAGACCTCAATACTGAGGATCGTGGGAGTCAACTCAGTAAGATTTTGTCAGATGAGCAGGCGACTCAGAGTTGGCGGCGTTATCATTTGATTGGTAATGTAATCCGTAACGAAGTTGAGTCCTCCGGGAGGGATCTTTCTGCTGATATTTGGTCAAAACTCGAACAGGAACCGACGGTGCTTACCCCGTCCCCGAAAAGGAAAGTCGAAAAGGGGGCTTCAGATATATGGCCTGCTGCTGGACTGATTGCCATGGCGGCATCCATTGCCCTGGCTGCCGTGGTTGCTCTGGGTCCGTTAGGAGATAATGATTCATCCGGACAGATAGCGTTTAATAAATTTGTTGAGACCACCGTGGCGGGTCCTTCGGAGGATCAAAAGCGTATAACTGATGAGTTCGGAGAAATGCTAGCTGAACATGGTGAGTTCTCTTCTTCAGCAGGACTTAATGGTTTGGTTGCTTATGCGAAACTGGTTAGTAATCAGTCCATGGATCACTAATTTTTCCGCCTAATCAACGAAAATGATAACTTCTTCCTTTACGTCAATGATGAAGCTGGCCAATATGATGTTAAAAGCATTTTTATTGTTTTTCGTTATAGTGGCGAATGAGGTCAACGCAAGCGCCTCGGATTGGTTGATGAAGATTAACGGAGCCGCAGCGGAAGTCAATTTCTCTGGAATCTTTGTATACACCCACGAAGGCAAAGTGGAAGTAATGCAGGTAACCAGGAGGGTGGATGACGGGATGATGCAAGAGCGGCTTTATGCTCTAAATGGAGAAGCCCGTGAAATTATCCGGGACATGAGCCGGGTGTGGTGCTATATCCCGGATCAAAATGTGGGAGTCCATGATTATCGACAAATATCAGAAAGCGGTTTCCCCCGAATAGTGCCGGGAGATTTTGATAAGTTGTCAAAGAACTATACTTTTTCCGAAGGTGGGTATGAGCGCATTGCTGATCGTCGGGCGCATCAAATCAATGTCATACCTAAAGATCCCTATCGATATGGATATGTTCTATGGGCGGACGAGGAAAGCGGCTTGCTGCTAAGGTCGGATCTGGTCGATCATAGTGGAAATATTATTGAACAGTATATGTTTGTCGATGTGGAAATTGGAATTGATATTCCGGACTCTGCATTGCAGGCGGTTAGTAATAAGGACCAGTTAGAGTGGTTTGGCAATGCGAATCCGCCGATTTCCGCACCATCAACTTCTTCAAGCTGGCTAATCGGTCAGGTACCTGGGGGGTTTCAGCTGTCCAAACATATCCGCCGAATGTCTCCCATGGAAGCAGAAGAAGTAGAACATTTAGTCTATACTGATGGTTTGTCGACCATTTCAGTGTTTATCAAGGAGGCTCGGGTGGGCCAAAGCAGTATGAAGGGATTACTGAAAATGGGAGCAGTCCATGCCTATCGGAATACCATCGAGCACTATCGTGTGACCGTCATGGGAGAGGTGCCCGCACAAACCGTACAATTTGTGTCTCAGGGGATTTCCTACAAGCAGTAATTCAGTCGAATATCATCGCGAAAAATTATTATTCGCCAACCACACTCCAACATCGGAGGTAATCGGTTAGGCATTCTGTGTCACTATGTTACTGCATTAGAGGTCCACGGATAACTTCTCTCCCTTCTTCCGGTATCTACTTTCCATTTGCCTTCGGAATTTTCAAATCTTTAGGTGGTTGATTTGCTTTTGAACTCAGATGCCTCTATGTTTTGTCTTTTTCTTAATAGTTAAATCTGGAAACTGACGTGAGTCAAGCTCAATCTGAATCCCAGCATTTTGCAGCCGTTGACCTGGGCTCTAACAGCTTTCACATGGTGATCGCAAAAGAAGAGTCTCATGGACAGATCAGAATCATTGATCGGGTCAGAGAGATGGTTCGTTTAAATGCAGCGCTCAACAATCAGGGATTTCTAACTCGTGATGGGGAGGAAAAGGCCCTTGCCTGTCTATCCCGCTTTAGTCAGCGACTGAAGGATATACCCCGTAGTAGAGTCTGGGCCGTTGGAACCAATACCCTTAGAGTAGCGAGGAATGCATCAGAGTTTTTGTTGTCCGCCAATACTGCACTGGGTCATACCATTTCGATTATTTCGGGCCATGAAGAAGCCAGACTAGTCTATTTAGGCGCGGCCTTTGATCTCGCAACCCGGGATGAAAAAAGACTGGTTATCGATATCGGTGGAGGTAGCACGGAATTGATTGTCGGAAAGAATGATCAACCGCTGAAAATGGATAGTTTATATATCGGCTGTGTCAGTTTGACTCGTGAAATCTTTGATGATGGTCGAATTACCTCAGCGCGATTGATGGTTGCGAGGCAAATGGTGTTAAGGGAGCTGGAAGCGATTTACTCAAGTTACCGCGAGCTGGGATGGGATGAGGTAGTGGGAACATCGGGGACAATCAAGGCCGTTGATAAAGTTGCCGCGAGATTGGGACTGCCCCGTGATTACATATCAAAAGATAGTATAAATGCTATTGCGCATTGGCTTGGGGAATGTGGTCACTACGAAGACCTAAATCACGTTTCTGAGCAAAGACGCCCGGTTTTTGTTGGAGGGTTTCTGATTCTCGCGGCTATTTTTGAATTATTTGATATCCAGAGAATGGAGTTATCTCAGGGTGCGTTGAGAGAAGGTGTATTAGCGGAACTAGTGGGCAGACTGCATAATCAGGATTCCCGGGACCAGGGGGTTCAGGTGCTGGCAGAACAGTTTAAACTTGATAGGCAACAACAACGCAGGGTAAGACACTTCGCAGAGTTTCTATTCAATCAGGCTGAGGGTTGGGAATTCGATGATCCTCTGTACCTGAACTTATTGAGATGGGCGAGCGAGCTGCATGAAATCGGTATTTCCATTGCTTATGGACAACATCATAAGCATGGTGCCTACATTATTGAAAATAGCGACATTGATGGTTTTTCACGACAGCTACAGTATATTTTGTCATTACTGGTTCGTAGCCACCGGCAAAAAATTCCCAAAATGCTTTTTCTGGCACTCCCGGCTCAATGGCCAGAGTATTGTGAACGATTGGTGATCCTGTTAAGGCTGAGTGTGGCTTTCCATCGTGGACGCACCGAAGTGGATGAAACCAATATTGCCCTCAAGGTCAAGGACAAGCACATGGTGCTCATGCTAGATAAAAAGTGGGCCGC
>JAALKB010000311.1 GCA_011088265.1 Gammaproteobacteria bacterium | reverse complement strand
TCGCGACGATCAGCAAACAGCATGGTCATCATCATCTCGAGCTTAAACTTTAAGCGATTGCCGGTAGATTGCTCCGCCTGCTTTTGCTCGATTGTCTGAGGTTCGTGTTGCATATTCTATTCTCCTTAGTTGAATGATGGGAAAGTCCATCTCGATTGCCCCCGTTTAAGGGGGCAATGCAGATAAACTCTATATCCAAGTAAACTTATTGACCTTGGACTCTTTGGCATACTGTTGCCAAACTGTAGGCCGGTTCTCTTTCCACCATTGTAGGTTAGGAGCCAGTGTGCGGTATGTAGTGACATAGTGAGCATAACCTTGCTCGATTGCTTCAGCGCGTAGCTCATTGCGCTGTTTAGTCAGCTTGGCAATCTTTGCTTCGATCTTTGCTATCTTGTCTTGATATTCCATTTGAATGTTTCCTTAGTTGAAGTGGTCGCTTGATTGCTTCCATAACCTTGTTATGGGGTCTATGATTTCAAATGTCAACACGCACAATGCAATTAATTGCAAGTTTTTTAAATTAATTTACCCAATATCTGAGCCGGATCGCGCATATCTGAGCCCGATTGCCTGCCCTATCGACATTGGGCGGGGGTAACTGAGCCGGATCGACCTCAATATTTGGCTCCAGGCGAAGGGGGCCCCCCTATATTTTGGGGGGGCATCGCGCTCCACGGCAGCTATTTAGTTGGTGTGGTAAATTTATTCGGGCATAATTTCATTAGCACTTGTACCCAGTGCACAAGCACCTTGGGCCGAGAAAAATCATGGGTGTAATTTCATTCCAGAATGTTGTATAGAGGTTCTTGAACCTTGGAGCTTTATTCATGTCTACATTTAGGGAACGTTTAGGTCAGTCGGAAAGCGGCGGGGACTATGGTGCTCGTAATTCTGAGGGTTTTACTGGTAAATACCAGTTTGGACCGGATCGTTTATCTGATTTCATGTCTTCGACGGGCAAGAAGTTCTCGATGTCCCAGTTTCAGACTAATCCTGCGTTACAAGAGGAAGTTCAGGCTTGGCATGAGGATGATATATTAACGTTTGTTGCTGATCAGGGGCTGGATAAGTTCATTGGTCAACAGGTTGGAGGGGTTGTTTTGTCTCCGGAGTCTATGTTGGCGATGGCTCATTTGGGTGGCAAGTCTGGAATGAAGAAGTTTATTGAGACTGACGGGGAATATAACCCGTCTGATTCCAATGGCACACGGTTATCGGACTATGCGACTAGGATTCCTGCGGACAAGGACGGTAGTTTACAGCGGATGGCTCGAGACAGTATGAAGTTGACTCCACAGGTTGCGGAGAAAGATTCTGGATTAATGGCAGCGGCTCGAAAGCTTTTAAGCGGGGGCCGCGCACCTCGGCCCAAGGGTCTTACACCTCCGGGCACGTTCCGGCGTGGTGGGAAGATGAGTCCTTTGAGTAAAGGGATTCCTACAGCGTTACCGAATGCGGACATGATACAGAGATATTCGACACCAGGCGGCATTGGGAGCTTGAAATGAGTTACGATCTTATTGGTAGGGTTATGACTTTGGTTTTAGAAGACACTTATTATGAGGATCGAACGATTGGCGGGGCTCGAAACGCGATACTATCAGCGTTAGACCATGATCGTTGTTTTGTTCATTGGTTAAATGGCGAGGTTGTTGGATATTGTACTTGGGGGTTCTTCACTCGCGAGGAGATTGACACGGATACATGGGACGGGGACGAGGTTTTTACCCGCAAGGAAGGTATATTGTTCTTTCCGAAGTTCCAATGTAGGGCGGGTCGAAAGCAGGTTATTAGATTTATACGAGACATTCAGACGTTTTTGTGTGATAATTACCCAGAAATCAAAACTGCGGAGGGTTTACGACTGTATCCGGACGGTAGTAGGCGTGACGAGAAATGGCATAGGAAAGCAGCATGAGACATTTATTTGGGCCACTACGGCATCTTAACCTAGTAGTCTTTGACAGTGAAGGTGGCGGCGGTGGCGGCGGCAATGATAACAAGTCTTCAAAGAAAAAAGCCACAGGCAATTTAGCCAAAGGCGCTCCTACAAAGCAACTTGGTTCTGTTTCCGCTACAGGTCAGTACGCAGGTGATGGATTCTCATGGGTTTCTCACGGTACAAACGAGAACGGCAGCGAGATGCTTACTCGGACATACACTGGCGCGAACAAAGATGCAGGGTTAGGACAGTCTGTTGTCGTTGCAGGCAACGATGGCAATAATGATAACAAAGCTAAGATTGCAGAAATCTCTATGAAAGAGGGCAGTCCCTATGCTGCTTCCAAGTCTTCGGCTACTGATGGCGATTTCCTTGAGTTTATTAAATCCGGTTTTAAAAGTTTTGGTGCAAGCGATTCTTACGCTGCACAGGTAGGCAACACCAACTACACTCCTAGCCCCAACTATGGTTTTACTGGTGGATCTGACGATTCTGGTTCTTTCAGTGATGCGTTTGCAGCGGCTAGATCTGCTGCTGGTGGCGATGGCAAGACGTTTGATTACCGTGGTAAAAGTTATACTACGGACTTGGCCCCCGAGGTTAGTTTGGCCCCCGAGAGCAGTTTACGTCCGCAACTTCGCCCAGAACCAGCGGTAGATTTCAACGCGAAGCTTGAAGCTGCGGGTATGGAAGACGTTAGCGCGTTAGATTTATTGGCGGCTCCTGCTCCTGAGAACATGATTCAGCCTGATGCTGGCGCGGTTCAAGATTATTTCACTACTGGAGCGGGGTCACAGGGATTTGTAGCTCCGGTTGATTACACGAAGACCGCAAGCGGCGATCCTTTTGCAGCGGCGGC
>JAALKB010000310.1 GCA_011088265.1 Gammaproteobacteria bacterium | reverse complement strand
TCTAGATCCACCATGGCGGGTTGTCCAGCGGCGATGTTATCGAGTTCGATAAATCTTGCGATGGGCTCACCATTTGCCGCTTCTTCGACAGCAAATATGCCCCGTTTTCCCTCTCGCTCAACAACCAGGGATGAAGGCAGGATTGTGCCCGGTAGTATCCATTGCAATCTCCCTTTGGTCCCCGAAAGGGGCTTTTTTTGTGGAAACGTCAGGCGAACTTCTCGAGTTTGGGAGATAGAATCGAGCAAAGGAAGGATCGTGCGTAACTCTACAGGAAGGATGTTCTGATCAAACAGGAAGTAGAGGGAATGGTGAGTGATTTGTTCCAATTGAGTACTGGTCAAAGTGGCATGAAGCTCAATATCGTCCGGGTCCATCATGGAAAACAATAAGGTGCCCGGTACGGCAAAACTTCCTTCTTCACTATGTACTTCGGTGACGACGCCTTTAAATGGAGTGATGATTAGGCATTTCTCAATTTGACGCTTTGCAATTTGGATCGCAATGGACTGGGCTGAAAGCCGGGCTTTGATCGAACTCACTTCAGCCTGTTTTTGATTAATCTGTTCTTCCGAGGCATTGCGATTCAATCGCAGTTTTTCCAGTCGGCTTAGTTGCTTTTCGACCAGGACTCGATTGGCATCCAATGCACCGTACTCCGCGTTAGCTGCCTTAAGGGCCAGTTCATTATCGACACAGTCCAGCATCCCTATTACCTGATCGTCTTCCACTTGTTGTCCCACCAAAAGAGGTAGGCTATGAATTTCTGCTGTTATTCGAGAAGAAACCCCGGTTTGTGTCAAACCTACTACTTCGGCGGTCACAGAGCGTTCGACAATAATCGAAAGATTAGACAACTCGTCTGCTTTAACCCGGGTTTGGGCTAGAGCCGTGGAGCTAACCGATATTGCCCCCAGGAGCAAGAAAAGGAGAGCATTTTTTATTACAGGCATTTTAACTCCATATTTTTCCATTTTGGTAAATTGCATCAACTAAAGCACAAAACATTAATGACATAATGTTGCTTTGCAAAATTATTCTTCAGGTACAGTTTTTTATGCACCCGTTCTCCCGGATACCAGCTCTCCCAGACACCAGTTCTTTATATATGTACCGCTGCTCCATAAGGAGCGTGATCTAATAGGTATCGATCTGACGCTGCCCTGACGATCCTCATGCTGGTGATCGTCAGGGGTAAAACCAAATTATACAATCACAATCAGCTAGTCGGCCTAAATTGTCCATCGATAACGATGGTTGTTGGTACACAATAGTTGTTGGTATATAGAATTATTGATGCCTGGAATTATTGACGCATGGAATTGGATTTAGTATCCGATTCACCATCTCGCACTTCAGCAAATTTCTATAGTATTAATTATTAACTATTAGTCCTACCTGATGCGTGTTCTGAGAGAATTCGAAGCATTCTACGCAGTGGTTCGGCGGCTCCCCAGAGTAACTGATCGCCAACCGTAAATGCGGACATGAAGTCTCCACCCATATGTAGTTTGCGTACACGTCCAATGGGGATATTCAGGGTTCCAGTTACGCTGGCAGGAGTCAGTTGCTCCAAAGAGGCCTCTCGTTCATTTGGAATAACCGAAACCCAATCGTTCGCGCCATCGAGTATGGCTTCTATTTCTTCAAGCGGAATATCTTTTGTCAGTTTAATGGTGAACGCCTGACTGTGACATCGCATGGCTCCGATTCGAATGCAGGTGCTTTCGATGGGAATGGGCTTTTCGTCCCTTGCCAGGATCTTGTTGGTTTCGACAGAACCTTTCCACTCTTCCCGGCTGGTTCCTGAATCAAGGTCTTTATCGATCCATGGCAAAAGGTTACCGACCAGTGGATAGCCAATCTGTGAGCTGGCAAGCTGATCTGATCTCATGGTATCGATAACGACCTTGTCGAGATCAAGTATTGAGGTATTTCCATCTTCGAGTAATGGTTTTGAGTTCGCGTATACCTGGCCCATTTGAGTGACTAATTCCTCCATTTGACGCGCACCGCCGCCGGAGATGGCCTGATAGGTCATAACAGATATCCATTCCACCAAATTTGCGTTTAATAGGCCATCCAATGCCATCATCATTAGGCTGACAGTGCAATTCCCCCCGATAAAATCCTTCCTTCCATCCGCTAGTGCCTGTTCGATGATTGGCAGGTTGACCGGATCCAGAATGATGGTGGCTTCAGACGCCATACGTAGAGTAGATGCTGCATCAATCCAATATCCTTCCCAACCCTGTTGCCGGAGTCTGGCATGAACGTCGGAGGTATAGTCCCCACCCTGACAAGTGACTATGGCGTCCATGGTTTTGAGAGTGGCAATATCGTTCGCGTTGACCAATGGTCTTCTTCCCTTACCAACGTCTGGGCCATTCTGACCAGTTTGGGAGGTGGTGAAAAAGGTAGGATCGGTAATCAAGGAAAAATCATTTTCTTCTATCATTCTTTGAAGTAGCACAGAGCCTACCATGCCACGCCATCCGACAAATCCGACGCGATTGAGTTTCATTGTTTCTCTATTTAAATAGTAAGTGTTATTTGGGAAGTGGATTATACGAGTTTCCGGGCAGAATATGTTCTGCTTTGTGAGGTTTGGGCTTGTGGATTGACAGGGGGGTGGATAGAATACGCGGCCCCGTTTAGAGGGATACGGTGTTTTGAGGTTCGACTTTCTTTGTCCTACTTCAGCACAAGTAATAGTCTGAATTTAAAGAATTTTATTATGTCATTAACTGCAGAAGACAAAGCAGCAATTATCGAAGAACACAAACGTTTCGAAAACGACACAGGATCACCTGAGATCCAGATAGCGCT
>JAALKB010000064.1 GCA_011088265.1 Gammaproteobacteria bacterium | reverse complement strand
TGCACAAATCATTATTCAGGGCAAAGTTCTGGATGGTATGGATACCAAGGAATATAACGGCTACAAGGAAACCGCCATGCCCTATGTACTTCAGTCCTATCAGCGGCTTGCTGAGCAATACGACCTGATCATCGTCGAAGGCGCGGGCAGTCCAGCAGAAATTAATCTACAGGAGAATGACATCGCTAACATGGGATTCGCCACCAAAATAAACTGTCATGTACTGTTGGTAGCAGATATCGATCGAGGCGGCGTTTTCGCCCATTTAACAGGAACCATTAATTGTCTGGAACCGTCGGAGCAAAACCTTATAAAAGGATTTATCATTAATAAGTTTCGTGGAGATCGAGACCTACTCACAGGAGGAATCGACTGGCTCACGGACAGGACCCATATCCCCACAGTGGGGGTGCTGCCTTTTCTCAAGGGGCTGCACATTGAAGCTGAAGATTCAGTAAACCCAACATCGTTTCTTAGTACCGACATGTCTGTGGAAAAAATACTTAAAGTTATTATTCCCCGGATTCCCCGAATCAGCAACCACACTGATTTTGATGTACTGCGGTTGCATCCCCATGTTGATGTGGACTTTATTGAAGAAGGCAGCGCCATTCCTCAATGTGATTTAATTATTCTTCCTGGCAGCAAAAACACGATCCACGATTTAAACTGGTTGAAAAATCATGGATGGGAAGATCAGATAAAACGACATCTTCGTTATGGTGGCAAGCTGATTGCCATCTGCGGTGGTTATCAAATGGTAGGGAAAATGATCCATGATCCTTTGGGAATTGAAGGCTCTGTGGGTTCCCAGCCAGGGTTTGGGCTGATGGATTTTGAGACAACCCTGGCGCCGGCCAAGCAACTGAAAAATGTTGAAGGCAGATTTTGTAATACTGTATGCGGTACTCCTCTGCTAGAAAGTAAGTCACAAAGTACGTCCAATGGGTCTTTGGTGAGCGGCTATGAAATACACATGGGAACCACTGCTGGCCCAGCATTATCCCGACCCGTCGTCCACCTTGAACACGGACATGACGGTGCATTGTCTGAAGATAATCAAATCCTTTGTAGCTATCTCCATGGTCTTTTTGATCATAGCGAAGCTTGTGCATGGCTATTAAACTGGGCAGGACTAGACTCGGAATACCAGTTTGATTATGAAGCCCTTAAAGAGAGGGAGATTAGTCGGGTTGCCGAAATGCTGGAGAAAGAACTGGATATGTCATACTTGATGAAACTGCTCGATCCTGGACAACCGATAAACCGTCGATAAACCGTCGATAAACCGCCAATAAGCTGAGCAGAGTATAATTATACGATCAGTAAATTGGACAATGAATCCGGGTTAGACACTGATACTATTTGGTTCTTACCCTGAAATAACAACGGTCCAGCCAAGTATATTTAGTACATGGCATATTTAGTACATGATTTCATACTGAGTTTACGATGAATACACAATGAATCAAAGAAAACTACTCTTCCCTTCCATTGAGCCCTATCGTACCGGGATGTTACCGGTCTCCGATGGACATATTATCTACTTTGAAGAATCCGGCAACCCAAACGGAAAACCTGCCGTTTATATTCATGGAGGTCCTGGGGGAGGCAGTAATCCCGAACAACGTCGTGTCTTCGACCCCGAACAGTATCGTATTATTCTTTTCGACCAACGGGGTTGTGGTAAAAGCACACCTTTTGCATCGCTGGATAATAATACGACCTGGGACATGGTCGAGGATATGGAGAAATTACGGGTACATCTTGAACTATCAACCTGGCAGATATGCGGCGGTTCCTGGGGCAGCACCCTGGCACTGGCTTATGCTCAAACCCATCCTTCCCGGGCCACCGAACTGGTATTGCGGGGAATTTTCACTTTGCGACAATCTGAATTAT
Organism: Gammaproteobacteria bacterium; assembly: GCA_011088265.1. Taxonomy (GTDB): domain Bacteria; phylum Pseudomonadota; class Gammaproteobacteria; order Arenicellales; family Poriferihabitantaceae; genus WLWV01. The sequence continues at coordinate 17,850 of JAALKB010000064.1, read as the reverse complement.
TGTGGTACTACCAAAATGGCGCATTGAATCTGTTCCCGGATGAATGGGAGAAGTTTATTGCTCCCATTCCACCATCAGAACGGGGTGACATGATATCCGCCTATTACAAACGGTTAACTGGCGATGACAGGGATGTTCAAATCGAGGCCGCAAAAGCATGGAGCATCTGGGAGGGAAGCACAGTAAATCTGTTTCAAAAACCTGAACAAATTGAACGCTTTGGCAACGATCACTTCGCCATTGCCTTTGCCCGTATCGAGTGTCACTACTTTATTAATAAAGGATTTTTCGAGTCTGATAACTGGCTAATCGATAATGTGGATGCGATTCGCCATATTCCAGCGGTTATTGTTCAGGGCCGTTATGATGCCTGTACACCAATGAGAACCGCATGGGATTTACATAAGGCCTGGCCCGAAGCCGGATTTAAAATCATTGACGATGCTGGACATGCTTTCGATGAACCCGGTATTGTCGATGCGCTGGTTAGTGCCACTAATAAATTTCTTCAATAGTGCTCTTTCATTCAGCGGGCAACTCCGTTAATTTCATAGCCTGACTCCATAACCTAAATGAGGTTAACGGTTTCCCTTCCGATCTCATATTGGGCTTTACCGGGTCTTTAATATTCCCCTCATATATTCCTATGTAGCCTCCCTTGGTATTTTTAATACGCGAGCATAAAAAAGCACTGTACATTTTTACAGTATTTTTTTATGCTTGTGGCCATGCGAAATCTCACTCCTCGACAACAACAAATAATGGATTTGATTCGGTTAGCCCAGCGGGAAACCGGAATGCCTCCTACTCGCGCAGATATCAGCCAGCACTTCAATTTTCGCTCACCCACAGCGGCTGACGACCACCTCAAGGCGCTGGAAAAAAAGGGCGTCATTCAACTCCTTCCGGGGAAATCCCGTGGTATACGTATACTGGATGATGCGACTTATCAGGGCATTCCAGTAATTGGGCGAGTGGCAGCAGGGGAACCCATATTGGCCCAACAGCACATTGAAGATCACTATGAAATCGACGCTAATCGATTTACTCCCCGAGCGGATTATCTTTTAAGCGTTTGTGGTCACAGCATGCGGGATGCGGGCATTCTTGATGGTGATTTGCTAGCTGTATCACAGATACACGAAGCCGGAAATGGGCAAATCGTGGTTGCCCGGGTGGAAGATGAAGTCACTGTTAAACGGTTTCACCGAAAAGGTGACACAGTAACGCTTTTACCCGAAAACCCGGATTTCAATCCAATAAAAATTAACCTTCGTACCACTACCTTTGCCATTGAGGGACTTGGGGTTGGTGTTATTCGGGACAAGGGATTATGACCGCCTCAGGGATTCAACGGCATGACGAGTACCATGAGACTTTAAAAGCAACTGAACTTTATGGGAGAAGCATAGTAAAGGTAGAAATCGAGACACAGGGACAATGAATGACGGACTGAAAAATGAAGCACAGGACGGCATAAACAATGAGACAGAAATTTCTCTGGATGGCCTGATTAAAAGCCAGACGATGTTATGGAGAGGGAATAGAAAAAGTCATACATCGAATCAATCCATCGAAACCGGCTTTGAAGAACTGGATCGTTTTTTACCGACAGGAGGATGGCCGTCTAATTCGTTTACAGAAATCGTGGTAGAGCATTGGGGCAATGGTGAGTTTCAGATATTGATTCCATTACTGGTGAGGGTTAGTCAACAATCCTCTCCCGTTGTGTTCATCGCACCTCCCCATATCCCCTATGCACCTGCACTGGAAAATGCCGGTGTTCTACTGGATAAGTTGATTATCATCGACGATGGCATCAATGCTAACGATCTTTGGTGGACCGCGGAAAAAGTATTACGCCATCCGGAATGTGGCATGGCACTAATTTGGCCAAAAAACCAGAATTCTCGCCATACCCGGCGATTACAACTAGCCGCCAGTACTGCAAAAAACCCAGGATTTCTTTTTCGTTGTGGAACCCCCATACAGAGCCCCGCTCCTTTACGAATTCAACTCGCACGCTCAGCAGATTGTGTCACAGTACATATTCTAAAATCACGATTTGGCTGGCAACAAAATCATTCTCTCTCCCTTAATCTGACATAGCCAGGGTTTGGGTATCGCAAACATCACAATGAGTCTGAATTTATCCCGTGTCACTAATGCCAGTGACAACCTCACTGCACCAGAGCCCGCAGAAAGCCAAACCCTGGATCAACCATCGGCATTATGGATATGCATTTACTTTCCTGATATATCACTCAACGCTACTATTGATATCGTTGATGCACACGACCATGACTCTCCAGTTTTGGTAGTAGAAAATATCAAGGAGCGGCAAGTAGTTCATACGGCATCCGATGCTGCTCTGAATTTAGGAATCATGTCTGGGATGCCTTTAAATGCCGCGTATGCGTTGTGTCACAAACCGAATATTATTCCAAGGTCCACCGAGAAGGAAATGATGTTACTCGAGGAATATGCTTCGTTAATATCACATTTCACACCCACCTATAGCCTGTCGCCGCCGGATTCATTGCTACTGGAAGTGTCAGGAAGTACACGGCTTTTTGGTGGTATCAGATCGCTTTATCAATCCATTCAGAAAGCCGTCAATTCATCGGCCATTATTAGCCTGAGTCCATCTCCATCCGCGTCCCGGCTACTCGCTCACACAGGTCATAAAAAAGCCGTACTTCGGCGGGAACAATTAAAACAGTCGTTATCCCCCATAAAAATTGAACATATTGATTTGGATGAAAAACCAAAAAGTCAGCTATTAAAATGTGGCATTCATACCCTGGGTGATCTATGGCGCCTTCCCAGAACTGACCTTGGCAAACGTTTTGGTATCAGCCTCATTCAACTGATGGATAAATTACTAGCCATTGAGCCAAATCCACAAACACCGGCTAAGCCTAAATTGACATTTTCAACGGAGATCACCGTTTCTGCCCAGAATAACAACAAAGCCATTTTGTGCGTGGCCGCAAAGGAATTACTCATCCGGGCGCAATATTTCTTAAAGCAGCATGCCTCAGTGACAGAAAAGGTGCATTTCGAACTGCGCCATGAAAAGTACGATGGTCATGACCATGAAAATACAACACTGTTTGCTCGATCCCAAAAAGCCTCTCACGACCCGCTACGTTTTCTTCCACAATTTACGGAACAGTTGACTCAACTTGATCTTGCCCAACCGGTTGTTTCAATCCAGCTGACAATCAGCAAAGTCATAAGCGGATCCCGGTTCAGTGATGATCTTTTCAGCCCCGGGAAAAAAGACAATCAGGACTGGGAGCAACTCATGGACATTATCAAATCGAGACTAGGGGACCACCTGCTTTATGGCATTACGACATTTCCGGATCATCGACCAGAACGGACATGGCAACAGAAAACGGTCTGCCGCACCCCAATGAAAAAAACATCCGATGATAGTGAAACATCTGAATGTATCCATCTGCAACGACCACTGTGGTTACTGAAAAAGCCCAGGAAAATCAACATTGATATGCTTACATCGGCTTCTGTGTATGATATAGAAAGACTCGAATCAGGATGGTGGGAGCAACAAAGTATCCGTCGGGATTATCATGTCATCCATTTTCATAAAGCCGCAAAAGCCTGGGTCTACCTTGATCTTTCTGATCACCATGCATGCCAAAATAGTCTCAACACCATTGAACAGAAGCAGGCTCCTGGCTCAAATTGGTATTTACATGGACTATTCGGGTAAACCCAAGTTACTCCCCGTGGCACTCGCTGACATACTCCCGCAACACTTATTCCCAATGCATCAAACCATCGATCATCCAGTGACAGGAATGGCTATGGATATGGATATTGAAAAACGATTAAGCAGGATCTGGAACAATCGATTATCGATGGAGTTAACTTGAGAACTAACCTGGGAGTTGAACATAATATTGATTATGCTGAGCTCCATGCAATCAGTAATTACTCATTTCTGTGTGGAGCTTCATTTCCCGATGAATTAGTTATTCAGGCAGATAAATTGGGCTATCGGGCCATCGCAATCACAGACGAATGTTCCCTTTCCGGAATTGTAAGAGCCCACAACGCTGCAAAACAGTGCTCCATAAAACTCATTGTGGGGAGCGAATTTTATCTCGATGACGGTATGCACCTCATACTATTGGCAACTCATCGAATCAGTTACGGCACACTATGTAAAATCATCAGTCTGGCACGAAAAACCGCTAAAAAAGGGGAATATCGCCTTACACGGAAGGACATCGAACAACAAGATCTCGAAGGGTTAATCGCATTATGGGCACCCAGGGCAGAGACACCATTAGGTCCAAAAACCAGAGACGGTTTATGGATAAAATCACAATTTCCGGGCTCGACCTGGATAGCCATCAACATGAATCGGGATGGCAAAGACGGCATTCGCCTGTCACAGGCTAAAGCGCTTTCCCAGGCATGCTCACTTCCATTAATAGCCTGCGGTGATATTGAGTTTCACCACCCTAAAAGGCAACCTGTCCGTGATGTGCTAAATGCGATCCGCCAGAAAAGGCCTCTGTCTGAAATGGGATATCGGTTGCACAGCAACGCAGAACAATATCTCCGTCCAAAGTCCCATCTTGCTCGCCTGTATCCATCGGAAATGATCCGAGCCACAATTGATGTCACCAATCGTTGTCTGTTTTCTTTAGATGAAATACGTTATGAATACCCGGACTCTCTGGTACCTGATGGTTACAACGACACCGAATGGCTTGCTCACCTCACAAAACAAGGCGCACAATCCCGCTGGCCGAAAGGAATTCCTGCCAAAATCATGGATCAAATTAAATCGGAATTAGCGCTAATTCAGGATTTACATTATGAAGCCTATTTTCTCACCGTCCATGACATTGTGCGATATGCCCAAAGCCGGTCAATCTTATGTCAGGGCCGAGGATCTGCAGCCAATTCAGTGATCTGTTATTGCCTTGGTATTACCTCCGTGGACCCGACCCAGATAGACTTATTGTTTGAGCGTTTCATTTCCCGGGAAAGAAATGAGCCCCCTGATATCGATGTGGATTTTGAACATGAGCGGCGGGAAGAGATCATTCAATACATCTATCGAAAATATGGAAGAGATCGTGCTGCACTGGCGGCCACAGTAATTACCTATCAGCCAAAAAGTGCAATTAGGGATGTGAGTAAAGCCCTGGGGTTATCTCTGGATCAGGCTGATCGACTTGCAGGTTCTATCAATTTTTGGGATGACCGCAATACCCTGCGCCAACGTTTAACGGAAGCAGGTTTTGATCCGGAAAATCCCAAAATCACCCAACTCATGACTTTAGTAAATCAAATCATCGGTTTCCCAAGACACTTGTCCCAACATGTTGGAGGCTTTGTCATTTCCAGAGGTTTACTTAACGAAATGGTTCCCGTGGAAAATGCCGCGATGCCTGATCGAACTGTAATTCAATGGGAGAGGGATGACCTTGAGTCTTTAGGATTATTGAAAGTGGATGTGCTCGCTCTTGGAATGTTAAGTGCCATCCGAAAGTGTTTCGATTACATCGAAGGATACAGGGCAAAACGTTATGAGCTTCACACTATTAAGCCAGATGATCCTGAGGTGTATGGCATGATCCAACGAGCAGATACCCTCGGCGTTTTCCAGATTGAATCCCGGGCACAAATGTCCATGCTCCCCAGACTAAAGCCGTCCAACTATTACGATCTCGTAGTGGAAATTGCCATTGTTCGCCCCGGGCCAATTCAGGGAGACATGGTTCATCCTTATTTGCAACGCCGGAACAACCCTGACCTTGTCACCTATCCAAGCGAAGCACTAAGAAAAGTATTGCAACGAACCCTGGGGGTTCCTATTTTTCAGGAGCAGGTAATGAAAATCGCAATCGTCGCGGCGGGTTTCAGTGCAGGAGAAGCAGATCAGCTTCGGCGAAGCATGGCAGCATGGAAAAGACGGGGCGGGTTGGAAAAATACGAAACGAAACTAAAAGATGGCATGTTAAATCGAGGATACCCCGCAAAGTTTGCCGATCAAATATTTAGCCAGATAAAGGGGTTCGGCGATTATGGATTTCCCGAGTCCCACTCCGCCAGTTTTGCCTTACTTGCCTATATTTCATCCTGGCTGAAGTATTATGAACCTGCCGCATTTTGTTGTGCATTACTCAACAGCCAACCCATGGGGTTTTATCGACCAGCTCAATTAGTCAATGATGCCAGGCAGCATGGCGTTGAGGTCAGACCCATCGACGTTAACACCAGCCAAATTGATTCAACGTTGGAACCGACACGATCCAGTAAAACAGCTCAACCTGCTATTCGATTGGGATTAAGAATGGTAAAGGGTTTGTCCCGCAAATCCATGGAGAATATTATTCACCAGAGAAATAGTTTGCAATTTAAAACTATTCGGGAACTGGCTCAACGCTGCCATCTGGATAAGTCACAGCTTTCAAAACTGGCAGCCGCCGATGCGCTTGTAACGATCAGTGGAAACCGATATCGGGCCTATTGGGAAACTTCGGGAATTGAACCTGAAATGCCAATCACTGGTGTCCCCAACTTCATCGAAGGACTGCCTTTGTTACGCAAACCCACTGAATGGCAAAATACTTTAGCTGACTATGAAAGTACCGGACTCACATTGGGGAATCATCCACTGGCACTGTTAAGAGAGAAATTGAATACTGAAGGGATCAGCCAATCGAATGTACTGGGAAGAACCAGCAATGGGCAAATCATTAAAGTTGCTGGTTTAGTTCTCAACCGGCAACGTCCCATGACCGCAACTGGGGTTGTTTTTGTTACTCTGGAAGATGAAACAGGTTATGCCAACATTGTGATTTGGCCCAAATTAGTTGAATCCCAACGTCGTATTTTACTGCAATCGCAACTGATGGTAGTAACGGGAACTGTACAAACCGAAAGCAATGTCACCCATGTCATTGCCCGACAGTTACAGGACTTTAGTGAACTAACTCAATCGTTACGCTCGAAGTCAAGAAACTTTCACTAACATATGAACCGGCATATTGAACTGGTGTATTGAACTGGCGTATTGACACGCACTACCTCTGATGATGGTGAGCGATTCCTTCTATCACTTCCGTATAACCCAACCACCACGTCTAAATTACTAATATTAAGAATGGAAAACAAATAGAAAACCAAATATAGAACAATGACACAACCTGTATCCACTAAAAATCAGTTGCAGGGTCCGAAACTCCAGACTATCATCCTGGAAGATCTATCTTCTCGTTATAACATAGATTTTTTCAGTCAGGGTATCGAGCCCTCGTTCAGATAGATTACCAACGATATCTGGGCCAGAGGACTGGGTAATTCGTTCGACCTGAAAGTTACTTTCAAAAAGCGATCGGACTTCATCCTCGGTAACAGAAAATGGGGGACCCTTCATTTTATTTTGATCATAATCCATACTAATCAACAAAATCTGGTCATCCGGATTCAATAGCATTGCCAGGTGTTGCGCATACCGCTTACGCATTTCGGGAGGTAATGCCACCAGCGATGCCCGATCGTACACGATATTCACTCCAGGTAAATCGTTCCTGGTTAGCGCAAAAAAGTCACCCTGTAATAACTCAATGGAGTGTCCTTTGAAATGCCTGAATTTTTCATCAACGAACTCATCATAGGCAAACCCCAACTCATCAAAAAAATCCCGACAGGCAATTTCGCTAATCTCTACGCCAATGACGGAATGTCCCTGCTCAGCCAACCAGGCCATGTCTTTTGATTTCCCACACAATGGTACAAAGACCGCACCCTTATTAAGACTCTTTTCTCCCCAATAGAGCTTTAAACGTGAGTTAATCTTCTGCTGGTGGAATCCTAACTGATTCACCTCCCATTTCTTTATCCAGAAATCGCTTTCCAACTTTTACTCCTGGCTTTCGATATTGTTGTCGAATCTATGTAACTTATTGAAATCTTAATCACCGATACTAACTAGTGACTGCTGTGGTCGTGCTTGCTTTCATCCGTGCTTTTTACTTCAAGCTCCACCTTCATTTCGCTATTACTTTTGAAATGCAAAGCCATTGAAATTTTATCTCCACGCTCAAATTCCCGCTTTCGACCCATCAGCATCAAGTGAAAACCACCAGGCTTAAAGCTTATATTCCCCCCCTGTTTAATTTTAACCTCATCGATATGCGCCATTTTCACGACACCACCTTCCTCAAAGGAGCGATGTATCATCACATGATCAAAATCACTGGAAGAAGCGCCTATCAAAGAGTAATCAGAGTCACTGTGGTTATGTAATTCAAAATAACCTGCCATCGGAGAGTTAGGGGGTGCAACTCTGGTCCAGCCATGATGGAGCATCATGGTTGTCGGTTTAAAGTAAAAGGCATAGGTGACAATCGCCACAAACAGCAATACCAGCCCAGAAAAGATGACTTTTTTCATACAGGAAACAATAATTTAAATAACAGGAAACACCGATATAACGTAATCAGCCCCAATCACCAGACTTTGATGACCAGAGCTAATCATTAGACCTAATGGCCGGAGTCCATTAATTACGCTGTACCATGTTTTTCCACAGCGTCTTAAGTTAACACTCGAAAGTAATAGCAGTAAATTGGGAGATAGCGCCGTTGACTCTGAATATAATCTCTGGACAGAATCGTCACTGGAAATACCCCTGAATAACCGCCTCTCCTAACCGAACCAAAACCCAATTACTGCCAGCACGGTTCAAAATAGTCAGATTGTAAAGTTGACAGAACCTGATGGACAAAGGCTGTGTATTTTATTTACCAGCCCTGGAGACAGCCTCCACAATTAGAACAGATCCATTTACTCCCACGATTTTTACCACTGAGTCCCTCTCAAGCTCTGGACCCTCAACCTGCCACTGACTATCATCAATGGATATTTTGCCTATGCCATTCACAATAGGATCATATAGCGGTGCCGTTCTTCCTACGTATTGACTGGCTCTTCGATTAAGATTTGGCAATTCTGAGTCGCTTGTCTTCCTGGTTGTGAATCTTCTTGAGATCACAATACTAATCACCGAAAGAATGGAAAAAATCAGCGCCTGCATCTGCCAGGGCAATTCCGGGATGGTCATAACTAAAAAAGCCGTTACTAATGCAGAAACTCCAAGCCAGAGAAAAAAGGCAAAGGGCGCTAACAATTCAATTGTTAACATAATCAAACCGGCGGCTAGCCACCACCAATAACTCAACGAAAAATCCATAATTGTTTATCCTCCCGCAATTTATTTGTTTGTGGACACTATTCGCTTTGTTTCGGTTTATCGTTAAACACTTCCTTGGCAAGTTCTCCAATGCCACCCAAGGAACCAAGCAAACTGGTTGCCTCCAACGGTAAAAACATGACTTTTTGGTTGTCGGCTGATCCCATAACCTGTAAAGCTTCGATGTACTTTTGTGCGACAAAGTAGTTCACTGCCTGTATGCTTCCGCTTTCGATAGACTCCGACACCATTCTAGTGGCTTCTGCTTCAGCCTGTGCTAAACGTTCTCGAGCCTCTGCGTGTCTGAAGGACGCTTCTTTCTCACCTTCAGCATCCAAAATCGCAGCACGCTTCTGACCTTCTGACTTCAGGATCCTTGCCTACCGCTCTCCTTCAGCTTCCAGGATGGAGGCACGTTTCTCCCTTTCAGCTTTCATTTGTCTGGCCATGGCATCAACCAGGTCCTGTGGCGGAGAGATATCTTTTATTTCGATGCGGGTGACTTTTAAACCCCAGGGACTTGTGGCCGAATCCACGACATGGAGTAATGACGCATTTATTTCGTCACGTTTAGATAGGGACTCATCCAGATCCATCGAACCAAGCACAGTTCTGGTATTCGTCATGGTGAGGTTGAGAATCGCATGTTCGAGATCGCTTACCTCGTAGCTCGCTTTGGCAGCATCCAACACCTGGAAGAAAATTACACCATCGACCTTTACCACTGCATTGTCCTTGGTAATAACTTCCTGTGAAGGTACATCCAGCACTCGTTCCATCATGTTCACCCGTGAGCCAATGGAGTCCACAAAAGGCAGAATGATATGAAAGCCCGGGCTCAATGAACGGGTAAACCGCCCTAAACGTTCGATCGTGTATTCATATCCTTGATTAACCGTAACAACTCCCTTAAATACAATCAGAAAGGCGATAAGAATCACTAATATTGCAAATGTAGACAGCCCTAAAAACTCCATATCTTTTTCCTCTGGCAGGTTTAACTTAAGCCGCGATATGGGGGCGAATGCCCCAATTTCAATTAATTCGTGATCGATTTAGGAAAGACAAACCGAGTCACAGTTTAAAACTCTGACAAAAAGCAAGTCCTCAACGGGTCAAAGGCCCATTAAAATGGTAGTGCCAAATCTGGTCGAGCTGCGTAAAGCAGCTCCCTGAATCGGCCTTGAATGATTTCCAATTGGGATTCACTGCCCGCTTCAAAACGCATGATTACTGTGGGAGTTGTATTGGAAGCGCGGATAAGGCCGAAACCATCCTCAAAATCCACTCTTATACCATCTATCGTACTCACCCTGGCATCTGAAAAAACGGCCTTTTCTACTAATTCAGCAACGAATGGATAATGCTCACCTTCTTTCATTTCCAACCGCAATTCTGGCGTATTGATGGTGTTTGGTAGCCCTGCGAAAACGGCTTCCGGTGCATCATCCATTTCGCTTAGCAGTTCACAGAGCCTCGCTCCGGCATAAATCCCATCGTCAAAACCGCCCCACCGATCATTAAAAAAAATATGACCGCTCATTTCTCCAGCCAATGCCGCACCCGTCTCCTTGAGTTTCGTTTTAATAAAGGAATGCCCGGTCTTCCACATTGTCGCCACGCCACCTGCCTCGACAATGGCCTGGGGCAATATCTGCGAACACTTCACGTCATAAATGATTTCGGCGCCGGGAGTCTGTTGAAGAATACTTTTAGCAAACAACAACATTTGGCGGTCGGGCCAGATTACATCTCCGTTCTTTGAGACCACTCCCAATCTATCAGCATCTCCATCGAACGCCATGCCAAACTCCGCATCAGATTCTCTCACCGCAGCGATGAGATCCTGCAGATTTTCCAACTGACTGGGGTCCGGATGGTGGTTAGGAAATGTGCCGTCAACTTCGCAAAACAACTCCACCACCTCACAACCCATATTCCTGAAGACTGCCGGTGCAGCAGCTCCTCCTACTCCATTTCCGCAGTCGATCACCACCTTCATCGGTCGTTTTAGTACCACATCCTTAACTATTCGTTCACAATATACAGGCAGCATGTCACGGTACTCGATATTGCCCGCTATTTCAGACTTAATGAAATCATCTCGCAAAATCCTTGCTTTTAAGTCCTGAATAGCTTGCCCCGACAACGTAGTACCACCAATCATCATTTTCAGTCCATTATATTCTGGTGGATTGTGACTGCCGGTCACCTGTACCCCAGTACCTGTACCGGACTCCACGGTGGTGAAATACAAGGCAGGCGTTGGCACCTGACCAATATCAATAACATTACAGCCCGTGGATACCAAACCACGACAAAGCGCATTAACCAAATCTGGCCCCGTCAGTCGACCATCTCGACCTACGACCACTGTATCCATACCCTGGGCAATGGATTCGCTGCCCAATGATTTGCCGATCAGCTCCACCATATCCGGAGTTAACGCAGTTTCAACCACACCGCGAATATCATAAGCCTTAAAAATCTCATGAGGAAAAGTCATCGCAACCTCCACTAACCAGTTTTTTGTGTCATATAAAAGATCAAAACCAGACTAATTCACTTTGTGAATAGCCCGCTTCTCCACGGCCAGTGCGGCTTCGTGAACGGCTTCGGAAAGGGTAGGATGAGCATGGATCGTTCTTGCAAGGTCTTCCGAACTGGCCCGAAATTCCATTGCCAAAACACATTCACCGATTAGTTCCGAGACATGAGGGCCTACCATGTGAACGCCGAGAATCCGGTCAGTTTTTTTATCAGCAATCATTTTCACAAACCCAATGGGCTCCTCCATGGCTTTGGCACGACCAGTGGCAGCAAATGGAAACGAGCCTGACCTGAATTCAACTCCTTCTTCTTTCAACTCAGCTTCAGTTTTCCCTACCCATGCAATTTCAGGGGAAGTATAGATAACCCAAGGGACAGTGTTAAAATCGATATGTCCATGACCGCCGGCAATAGTCTCAGCCACAGCCACACCTTCTTCGGAGCTCTTGTGCGCAAGCATAGGGCCACGAACGGCATCTCCCACAGCCCAGATATTCTCTACACTGGTTTGACAATTGTTATCAACTTCAATAAAACCCCGACTATCCGTGGATACTCCACAATCTGGAGAAAGCAACCCTTCTGTTGCAGGACGGCGTCCCACAGCAACGATCACTCGATCTACCACCTCCTGGTGATCTTTTTCTCCTTTGGAGTAGGTTAAAGTTATTTTGCCGGATTCTTCTTCGACACTTTTAACCATGGCTCCAAGCCGAATATCCAAACCCTGCTTTTTGAATTGTCGGGCAGCTTCTTTCGAAACCTGTTGATCCGCTGTGGCAAGAAATTTGTCCATCGCCTCTAGAATAATCACCTTTGATCCTAATCTGTTCCAAACGCTCCCAAGCTCAAGACCGATAACACCTGCGCCGATGATGCCAATACGCTCAGGCACTTCGTCAAAATTGAGCGCTCCCGTTGAGTCCACTACGGTGTCATAATTGAAGGGCATGGATTTTAGTTCCACCGGTGTTGATCCTGGGGCTAAAATAATATGCTGTGCAGTTAAAGTATCAGTTAATACTCCATCATTATTCGTAACAGTCACGGTATGGCCTGCAACAACTTTGGCAGCACCGTGAATAAATTGAATTTTGTTCGCCTTAAAAAGCTGCGCAATACCCGAGGTCAGGCTCTTCACAATACCCTCTTTGCGATTCTGCATTTTTTGAATATCGACAGAAACATTTTCAACCTGAATACCGTGGGCGGCAAACTGATTATTTAGGCGGTGAAACTGCTCCGAAGAATCAAGCAGGGCTTTTGAGGGAATACATCCTACGTTTAGGCAGGTGCCTCCCAATGACGGCTCTCCCCCAGAATTGACTTGCTTATCAATACAAACCGTGTTCAAACCCAATTGAGCACAACGAATGGCGGCAACGTATCCTCCTGGACCCCCACCAATCACAACTACATCAAAATTTTCTGACATTTATCAACACTATATTTAAAAATCATCTTTAAAAACAACATCAAAAGCCGATACGTCTTTCACCATAAAACCCATAAATGGCTGGGAACTCATTCCTGGAAGCTCCACCCCATCCTTCTGTCAAAACCTATATACCCAGAATGTGGTCAGTATCAAATTTCGACTACAAACTTCAACAGGACTGGTAGAAAGTGAATCAGCTAATTTTCAGCATTCAACTCTTTCTTTAACAATCTAACCCCTAACAATCTAACAATAACCTGGCCGGATCTTCGAGCATTTCCTTAATCGTTACGAGAAACTGCACTGCTTCTTTACCGTCAATGATTCGGTGATCGTAGGACAGTGCAAGATACATCATTGGTTGAATGACAACTTCACCATTCTCGGCCATCGGTCGATCCTGAATTTTGTGCATTCCCAGAATGGCGCTTTGGGGTGGATTTACTATGGGTGTAGAAAGTAAAGAGCCGAACACACCTCCATTGGTAATCGTAAATGTTCCACCAGTTAGATCAGCCAGACTGAGTTTGCCGTCTTTTGCTTTACCACCGAAATCCCGAATTTGGGATTCAACGTCAGCGAAACTCATGCCTTCGCAATTCCGAAGTACCGGAACCACCAAGCCCCTTGGCGATGACACGGCGATGCCAATGTCATGGTAGTTGTGTTTAACGATATCTGTCCCGTCGATATAGGCATTCACCAGAGGATATCTCTGTAAGGCCGCCACACTTGCTCGAACGAAAAAAGACATAAAGCCCAGACGGGTTCCGTGCTTTTTCTCAAATTCTTCCTTATAACGGGATCGTAGGTCCATAACAGGCTTCATATTGACCTCATTAAATGTGGTCAGCAACGCCGCTCCCTGCTGAGATTGAATGAGCCGATTGGCTATTGTCTGTCTGAGTCGGCTCATGGGTTCACGAATATCTACTCGCTCACCCTGATCCACTGAACCTTGAGCCGTGTTCGGATTTTGTTCCGCCACTCCAGGGGAAGATGCGGATGAATCCGCAACCTTATTGGTATCCTCCCTAGATACTTCAGGGGCAACCTGCGTAGCAATATGATTGAGCACATCTTCCTTGGTCAATCGCCCATCTTTCCCAGTGCCTTTTATGCTAGAGGGGTTGATACCATATTCTGCAATAAGACGTCTCGCTGCCGGGCCAAGTAAATCATCACCCGCATCTTCGTTCGACTCTCCTTCACTTGACTCACCGTCGTCAGAGGAGGTGTCATCTCCCTTTCCCTGAGGAGCAGCACCAGCTTCCATACGTGCCAATAGCTGCTCCGCCATCACGGTATCGCCCGATTCCGCCAGAATTTCAGTGATGACGCCGTCTGCAGGGGCAGGGACTTCAAGCACCACTTTATCCGTTTCGACTTCAACAATAATCTCATCACGTTGGACAGAGTCGCCCACTTTTCGGGACCAATCCAATAACAACGCATCTGCAACGGACTCGGGCAACACAGGGACTTTGATTTCAATAGACATAAAACTTAGGATTCCTGATCTAATTTAAGCGATATGAAGGGCTTGATCGACTAATTGCTTTTGCTGGTGGGCATGGAGTTTGTAATACCCCACTGCTGGCGAAGGCGATCCCTCCCTTCCCACATAGGATAACTCCTGGCCATCAACCAACATCCTACGCAAGTAATAGCTAATCTGATACCAGCAGCCCTGATTCTTTGGTTCTTCCTGACACCAGACGACCTGTTTCGCATTGGTGTACTGCTGAATGGTTTCTCGCAGCAGTTTATTCGGAAATGGATGCACCTGCTCCAAACGGATGATAGACACGTCTTTTATATCTCGAAGGCGTCTCTCTTCCAGCAAATCAAAGTAAACCTTTCCACTACATACCACCAGTCGCTTGATATTTTCTATTGGCAAATCATCCGTTTCTCCGATAACAGGCTGAAATGCACCTTGACTAAGTTCTTCCGGGGTTGACGTTGAGAGTTTATGTCTCAGTAGGCTTTTCGGTGTCATCACAATCAAAGGCCGCCGGAAGGATCGCATCATCTGGCGACGCAACATGTGAAACATCTGGGCCGGCGTCGTTGGCACGCAAACCTGCATATTGTGCTCGGCGCACAACTGTAGGAATCGTTCCAGGCGTGCTGAAGAATGCTCTGGACCCTGACCTTCCATACCGTGAGGCAAAAACATCACCAAACTACAGACTCTCGCCCACTTGGCCTGACCACTACTGATAAACTGATCGATAACCACCTGTGCGCCGTTAACAAAATCACCAAACTGGCCCTCCCAGATAACCAGGGTTTTTGGATCCGTGGTGGAATAGCCGTACTCAAACCCAAGCACGGCTTCTTCGGACAACAGGGAATTAATCACTAGATAATCGCTGGGGTTTTTCGGTATGTACTGAATCGGTATGAAGGTTCGGGGCCGGGATTGGTCATGCAGGGTAACATGACGATGAGAAAAGGTGCCCCTTCCAGCATCCTGTCCTGATAGTCGAACTCTAAAATCATTCTCCAACAAAGTGGCATATGCCAATAGTTCAGCACAACCCCAGTCCATGGGTTTCTCTCCTTTGGTCATGCTTATCCGATCTTCCAGAACTTTTTTGACACGAGGGTGAATCACGAAGTCATCCGGGGTTTCGCTAAGCTTTTTAGACAACCGAATCAGGTTCTCCACCGGCACACCTGTATTCACAGGCTCACTCCATTTATTACCAATATAGGGCTCCCAATCCACAACCTTCAGAGCTTTATTCGGGTCAATAATTTGACCTGCAACGATGTGCCCCTGATCAAGCTGGCTGCGATAGCTCGACATCATTTCATGCACATCTTCAGCCGTAACGACGCCCTCAGCCACCAACTTTTCTGCGTAGATTTCACGAGGCGTTTTATGTTGACGAATCGACTTATACATAATCGGCTGGGTAATGCCTGGTTCGTCAGCTTCATTATGGCCATGCCGTCGATAACACACAATGTCCAGCACAACATCACCGCCAAACTTCATCCGATATTGCAATGCCATTCTGGTCGCAAAGATCACCGCATCTGGATCATCACCATTTATGTGAAAAATTGGCGCCTGCACCATTTTTGCAATCTCAGTGCAATACAATGTGGAGCGGGCATCAAGGGTATTGGTGGTGAATCCGATTTGGTTGTTAATGATGATATGGATGGTGCCGCCGGTTGAATACCCCCGGGTGGTGGACATTTGAAGGGTTTCCATTACCACTCCCTGTCCAGCAAAAGCAGCATCACCATGAATTAATACCGGAATCACTGAATTTCGAGCCGAGTCTCCCCTGCGTTGCTGCCGAGCCCTCACAGAACCCTCAACCACAGGATTGATGATTTCCAGATGAGATGGGTTGAAGGACAATGCAACGTGCACGTTTCCTCCGAGAGTCTGGATATCAGAGGAAGCACCCTGATGATATTTCACATCTCCGGTTTCCGTGTCTTCGTTGTCTGTTTGATATTCACCTTCAAACTCACTAAATAGCTCTTTGGGGGATTTACCTAAAATATTGACCAGCATATTTAGCCGACCCCGGTGAGCCATTCCAACCACAATCTCGCTAACCCCTTCCGCCCCAAACTGCTGAATCATGTCCGACATCATTGGAACCAGGACGTCTCCTCCTTCCAGGGAGAATCGCTTCTGACCTACGTATTTAGTGTGTAGGTATTTCTCCAGCCCCTCCGCAGAAGTGAGCTTTGCCAGAAACTCCCGTCTCTCTTCATCACTCAATTTAGGCCTGACCGGATTGGTTTCCACTTGGGCTTTAAGCCATGCCCGTTGCTCAAGACTTGAAAGATATCGAATCTCATAGCCAATCGGTCCACAATAAACATCCCGCAGATAATCCAGTAACGCCCGCAATGAACGACGACCACCGTCAGCGAGGTCCCCAATATCAAATTCGCTTTCAAGGTCCTGGTCGCTTAGCTCATACTGGGACAACTCCACTTCTCTGGCATCTCCTCGTGGCATTACGCCGATAGGATCAACATCAGCCAGCAGATGACCAAGGGACCGGTAAGCCATAATCAGTTTGGAAACCTGGGCCTGCTTGTGGATAGAACTTTCAAACCAGGTTTTCGAACCACTTTCCTGAGGGGAAGTTCCTTCAAAGGATGGATCAGGCAGAGAGGAGAAGACGGTAACCCAATCGCTGTTTTCGTTGATCGATTGCTGGTAGAGAGACTCAAGGTAAGTCATGTTTCCACCATTTAGAAAAGCCAAATCAGATAGAGGATTTTTCATTGCCTTGAAATTGATAGTTTATAAGCCTGTCTGGAAATTTCCGCGTAATTACAGGAATACCACATATTGGTGGCGCCAATCTGCCTGAATGAGGAACAAAAAACCAAAATGCCGCTAGTGAATTCCTACTTTTCTCCACCGCGTATTCGACCCAAAGTCTCCCAGAACCGTATTAGTGAGTTTAGTATGCCAGCAAAAATCGAACAAGCGCACGACATCATAATTCCAATAAATAGTTTTTATAATTTTTAATTATAAACCAACTGCTCTAACCCCATTGCAATCGGATACTTAGTCGTCCCTGAAGAACCCGAAAAGGCTACATATCCAGTATAAACTGGA
>JAALKB010000063.1:12154-20114 GCA_011088265.1 Gammaproteobacteria bacterium | reverse complement strand
CCCCCCCCCCCCCCCCCCCCCCCCCCCCCCCCCCCCCCCCCCCGCGCCCCCCCCGTGCCTGGTCCTGTTCGGCGATGTCGAAACCATGAAATCGGCCGCGGGGTATTTCGAGGGTTGCGATCCCGATTCTGTCTTTGGACTCAAACAGGGCGGCGGTCAAGTTTTCCTGACGATCAGAAAGCAGGCTTTCTTCGGTCAACGTACCTGGCGTAATGACCCTAACCACCTTTCTTTCCACTGGGCCTTTAGACGTTCCAGGATCGCCAATCTGTTCACAAATTGCTACTGAAATATTTTGCCTGACCAGTTTGGCGAGATATTGATCGATGCTGTGAAATGGGACGCCGGCCATGGGAATGGGGTTGCCTGCGGATTTCCCCCGGGCTGTCAGCGTGATATCCAGGAGTTTGGAAGCATTTACTGCATCATCATAAAACAGCTCGTAGAAATCTCCCATCCGATAGAGTAAAAGCGTCTGCGGATAATCTGCTTTGATGCTTAAATATTGCCGCATCATGGGAGTATGATTCCCAAGCGCTGCTTTAGCTTCCGAATTTTTGGCGGAAGATGTTTTAATCATGGACGTCAGATGGAGCTATCGTGAAACAGAAAATGAATATCAAAGGTCATTGGATTAGCTGTCCGTTAACCTAGCATTCCGGCTCGGTTTTTCACCGTGGCCAGCAATTGATTGAACATACCCTGGTTACCCGCCACGATGTGACCAGATTCAAGAAAATCCTGGCCGCCCTTGAAATCCGATGTTAGGCCACCTGCTTCTCTCACCAATAAGGATCCTGCAGCGATATCCCATATCGCCAGTCCTGGTTCCCAATAGGCGTCGATTCTTCCGCTAGCAACATAAGCTAGGTCCAAAGCCGCAGAACCGGAGTAACGAATGTTGCTAACTTTGGGTAACACTGATCGCAGGCTGCTCATCCAGGCATCATAGTAGGTCATGTTTCGTGTTGGATAACCTGTTCCGACCAGGGAATGTTCAAGTTTTCCTTGTCCGCTTACCCTGATCCTTCTGCTGTTGAGCTGGGCTCCCTGACCACGGGATGCGGTATAAATCTCGTCCCGTAGGGGGTCGAAAATGATCCCATGCTCAATACGCCCTTTAATTCTTGCGGCGATGGAGACGCAAAAATGGGGATGGCCATGCAAATAGTTCGTTGTGCCATCCAGAGGGTCAATGATCCATTCAACTTCCTGGTCATCAAGCCTGTTTTTCTCCGCCATTGGATTACTATTATCTGGAGAAAATCGTTGTCCACTTTCCTCGGCGAGAATGTGATGATGGGGATAGAGATAATGAATAGTGTCAATAATATCTTCCTCCGCCATCCGATCGACTTCACTGACGAAGTCATTTCTGCCTTTTTTTTCCACGGATAGCTGGTCCAGTCGGTCCAGGTATCGCAGGATAATGCTACCTGCGCGGCGCGCGGCCTTGATACCGACGGTAATAATAGGACTCATTATGAATTTAGTGCTCCAAAAGTGATCGGCAGCGGTTCCATTAGCTGAAAGCTTGCGGCAGAATCTTGATATGAAAGAGCTGAATTATATCCGAGTAGTGCTCATTGAACCTACCCATCCTGGAAATATAGGTGCTACCGCCAGAGCCATGGCGAACATGGGAGCATCTAATCTCGCATTGGTTAATCCACGAATTTTCCCCAGCCCAATTGCAAACGCCAGAGCTGCTGGAGCGGATGAAATTCTGTCGAATACCCGTGTGTTCTCCTCTCTTGATGAAGCTTTGACTGGCTGTCGTCTGGTAATCGGTACGACGGCGAGAGATCGCTCCATTCAATGGCCAGTGTTGGAGCCCAGAGAAGCCATGCAACAAGCTTTCGTTGCCTCCAGGAAGTCTCCAGTAGCTATTTGTTTTGGGCGTGAAAGTCGTGGAATGACTAACGAAGAATTAGAGCGGTGTCAGTCACTCGTTCGTATTCCCGTGGAGGAAAGTTTTTCTTCTCTTAATCTCGGATCCGCCGTTATGGTATTGCTCTATGAACTACGTCGACAGGTATTAGGAACTGATGGTATTCAACCTGACCAGTCCGATGAGCCCAAAGCCAGCTCAGAAGCCATGCGACTATTTTATGAACATCTCTTTTCAGTGCTTGATCTCATCGAATTTAGCGACGGCCGCTCAACCAAATTGCATCGGAGACTAACCAGACTGTTCAACCGTGCCAGCCCCTATGAGCAGGAAGTCAACATGCTAAGGGGAATACTCACCGCTATTGAACGGAAAAGTAATCATAGGGATGGCTAACTCTCATCCCTCAAAGTGCTAATCCAGAATTCAGATAGGTTTCTTAGGTATGTTTTTTTTGAAATTTTGCTGCTAACGTGAACGGCGGAACTGCACACATACCATGTGTGGCTCAGATATGCGCCAGATATTGTTTTGGTGCCTGGGGGAACTCCAGAAACAAAATGGACGAGAATTAGGTTCTCGGGTTATGGTGTCCTGCCCGAGTCCTGCCCGAGTCCTGGTTGGGAGTCAGGCTAACTATCAGGCTGGCAATCAGGTTGGCAATCAGGTTGGCAATAGTGAAACTAAGTCTCCATGTCGTAGGTATTCCACATGGTTTTTTTAGAGAGTTTGTCGTACAGACCTCGGGCGCGATAGTTGTCATCTGCTGTAATCCAACGAATTTTTGACCATTCTTTTTCAGCAGCCAGGGTTTTCAATTCGTCAAAAAGCGCTCCACCGACGTTGTTGCCCCTAGCTGTGGGAGAGACGAATAAGTCATCTAAAAAGCCGATATCCGTTCCCCTAAGAGGGCTTGGCATACGACGGACATGGGCAAACCCGCAGGGAACGCCGTCGAGTAGAGCCAATAATCCCTGGACTTCGTGATTTTCGTCCATTAGCCAACTCCAAAGGGAGGACTGAATCTCTGCATTCATGGGGACTTTGTAGAACTCTGCATAGCCATCATATAACTTTGACCAATGGTCGAAGTCGCTGGGTTGGACTGGTCTGATCGTAATCATTTCAAGTAGCTCGTTGATTAATTAATGTCGTTGATTTTAGTATCAATCGTTGTTTTCATGAAAGGAGCCAAGAGCTTCTTGAGTCATGCCAGAAAGGGCCCGTCTTTGTTGTCCATTTTCGTCGAAATTGTCTTCTGCTAACCACTTGGTAAAAGCATGGTTAAGCACCGGCCATTCTAGATCAATCATGGCAAACCAGCTGGTGTCGCGATTACGACCTTTTGTAACGGTCGCCTGGCGAAATATTCCCTCGTAGGAGAATCCAAGGCGTTTTGCAGCAGAGCAGGATTTTTCATTGAGTGAGTTACATTTCCATTCGTAGCGCCGGTAGCCGAGGTCAAATGCGTTTTTCATCATAAGGTACATGGCTTCGGTGGCGGCGATGGTATTCTGTAAAGATGGGGAATAGTTGATGTGTCCCACTTCAATGGAGCCGTTTGTAGGGTCTATTCTCAAATAACTCGCCACTCCAATCGCTTCTGAGCTCTCTTGATCAACGATGGCATAGAAAAAGGGATCACCATTGAAGCAATTATCTGAGAGCCATCTTTGATATTCACCCAGGGTATCGAACGGACCATAGGGAAGGTAGACCCAAATGCGATCATTGGTGTCTCTCTGATTTGCTGCGAAAAGTGATGCACTGTGACGTTCGATGCTTAATGGTTCGAGTCGGCAGTACTTTCCTTCCAGATTTTCCGAGCCTGGGCGATGGGGTGTAGTCCAGTTTTCAACTTTGAATCCAATCAGAAGATCCAGTTCGTTTTTATCAGGTTGTGGCATTTGAAAATTTGGTAGAGGTGGATGATTAGGTAGTGTCTATTATTGTCAGGCTGCGCATAAAACTATAGAGCCATTTTCAAGTTGATTACTAAACCAATTAAGGCCCATTGAGTGTTTGTATAATCAATAAGTAGTTGACAGGAAGTTACGAATTAAGCAATATTGCTTCCATTAACTTGTTTATTATCCAAATTCACTTATAAACTATGGTCATATTAGTAAAAAGATAACTAAAAATCTGCTTGCTGTCGATCTTGTTTTTCGGCATCACCCCGGAGATGATGGAGATGGCGCATCCCGGAAGTATGCAAATCATGTTCAGTGAGCCTGACGTCTTATTGGTAATTTAATTCGTCTATGATTTTATACGGCAGTGATTTTAGATAGCATTTTAAACAGCGATGAATCTGGAAAATAGAATCTGGGCGACAAAATGGTTTTAAGGCTTGCAATTTGAAGACTCTTAAGCCCGGGTACTCACAATCAGGGGTTTGACGATAAAGACATATGAAAATTCATTCGAGGAAGATGTTACCGGAAGTATGAGCTCTGAACTCAAATCCATTAAATCCGCACCTGGATATTCGAACAGCAGTGATTCGAATTCAAAAGGCGGTGTTCCGCCATCAATCGCTAGAAGCCCGGGATCCAGAGGGTCTGGTAAGTCTTCTCCTTCTGATGAGCTCAATCGTCAGATTATCAAATTATTGCAGGGAGATGGTCGGCTTCCATTTAAAGATATCGCCAAGGCGCTGGATGTGTCCGAGGGAACGATTAGAAATCGTGTCCAGTGGATGAAGGATGCTGACATGCTTAAGATCGTCGCCCTGGCTGATCCCATGGCGATCAACTACAAAGCGGATGCCATGGTCGGAATCAAGGTGTCGAATTCCTCGAGTCCAAAGGCGGTAGCTGAAAGAATTTCTCTGCTACCTGAAGTTGTTTACGTGGTATGGGTTTCTGGAAGATTTGATTTGCTCATTGAAGTCGTTTGCGAAAGCGGTGAGTTATTTCAGGAGTTTTTTGAGCACCATTGTTTCGGAAAGACAGATATCGATCAGTTTGAAATCATGACGGCGATTGAAATGTTCAAAAATCAGTTTTTACTGAAGAGGCAAAATCTGTAATGGGTTTCCCCTTACAGAAACAGGATACAGAGATATAAATTTTTAAACTAATAATTTTTAAACTAATACTGTGAAGAGCGAGGAAGAAAAATGAGTAATGTCTATTATGAGAACTTTGAAGATGCGTTGCCAGACTCTGCTCGGGTGACCGAGGAGAAAAGAAAACTGGAAGATGCCGGAGTCAAATATATTCTCTCCTGCTGGATTGACATGTTCGGCGTACCTAAAACGAAACCGGTTCCTATTAGTGATTTTGAATTGCTTTTCATGGGAAAAGGCCCGCAATTTGCGGTGCATTCCATTTCTTTTGTGCCGGAACTTGGTCCTGCGGACGCGGATCAGGTCCCGCTGCCCGATATTGATACCATCGTAATCTGCCCCTGGAATGAAACCATCGCCTGGGTTTTCGCCGATCTCTGGTGGGAAGGAAAGCCCTATAACCTATGCCCCAGACAGGCGTTAAAAAAGCAAATTAGAGACGCCGCTGATCAGGGATACGCAATGTATGCAGGGGTTGAACCTGAGTTTATCGCCATGCAATGGGATGAAGCGGGAAAACCAGTGAAAGCTTTTGACGACGATCCACAACCTGGGCAGGGAATTCGTCCCAGGAGACAGGCGTTTGGCTACGACGTTGAGTATTCGTTAGATTCCATGGGCTTCCTTGGGGATATGATAGACATACTCGAGGGGCTGGGGTGGAATATACATGATGTAGTGGCAGAAGGAGCGTATTCACAATTCGAACTTGATTTTCACTATACGGATGTTCTTGAAATGGCGGATCGGTTAGTGTTTCTCCGGGTGTTGCTGAAAGAGATTGCAAAAAAACACGATATGTTTATTACGTTTATGCCTAAGCCAACAACCGGGGACTGGCGGTCTGGTGCTCACATGAATACTTCCATGCAGCGGGTGGACAATCCCGGGGTGAATATCTACGAGGGTGAGAATGGCCAATGGAGTGAGCAGGTTTTCCACGCTCTGGGCGGAATCCTCAAGCATGGAAATGCCATTACGGCGATTGCCTGCTCCACCGTGAATTCCTATAACGGATTGGTGCCTAAAGTGGGTGGATTCGAGGGTGGGACCTATACCTGGGCGCCTACTCATATGGCCTATGGAAAAAACAATCGTTCTGCCATGCTTAGATTGCCCCAGAGCCGTTTCGCCATTGAAAATCGGGCAGCGGATATGTGTATGAACCCGTACCTTGGTTTGGGCATGATGCTCGCGGCGTCGGTGGATGGATTGGTCAATAAAATTGATCCCGGCCCATCTCTTGATGAAGATTTGTATGTGATGAATGATGAAGAGAAAGCAAAGCGGTCGGTAGCTCCACTGCCGAGAAACCTATTGGAGGCCACCGAAAAACTGGCTCAGAGTGAACTAGCGGAAAAAGTAATGGGTCCGGTTTTGCTCAAGTCCTTTTTGGGCTACAAGGTAGATGAGTGGGAACGTTATCACCAAACCGTAACAGATTGGGAAGTCCAGGAATACTTGAGACTGTATTAGGGTTGTCCCAGTTAAATTGTTTATGTAGCGAGAAAAGACAGGATCAAGAGGCAGAGTCGTGGATTACCGGATATTTCAGTTAGGAGATGTAACCTTACAGAGCGGCGCGACGCTGCCTAATGCCTGTCTCGCCTATCAAACCTGGGGGGAGTTGAACCAGGCCGCGGATAATGTGGTTCTGTTGCCGACTTTTTATACCGGGACTCATTATCGTAATGAAGGTTTTTTTGGCCCTGGACGTGCCATTGACCCTGAAAGACATTTTATTGTCTCCATCAATTTGTTCGGCAATGGACTATCAACTTCTCCCAGCAATGCGGATGTTTCTGTGAGTGGCGGTAATTTTCCTCTCATAACTCTTTATGACAACGTGAAGTGCCAGTATCGATTGCTGACTGAAGTCTTGAAGATTAATGAGATATTGCTGGTTGCGGGATGGTCCATGGCGGGTTGTCAGTCTTATCAATGGGCAGCCCAATATCCGAAAATGGTGAAAAATATTTTGCCGTTTTGTGCGTCTGCAAAAACCTCTCCTCATAATCATGTGTTTTTAGAAGGAGTTAAAGCTGCCCTCCAGGCAGATAATCGTTTTTGTGATGGCTTTTATAGCGAACCCCCAGTTAGGGGACTGAAGGCATTTGGTCGGGTCTATGCAGGTTGGGCGTTTTCCCAGGGGTTTTATCGGGAAAAACTTCATCAAAAGCTTGGCTTTGATCGTGCTGAAGATCTACTCCAGGACTGGGAAGCAGACCACTTGAACTGGGATGCGAATAACCTTCTTACGAAACTGGCGACCTGGCAAGCAGGAGATATCAGCGATAACGAAAAATATGGGGGTGATTTCCAGAGTGCTCTGACAGAGATTCAAGCGAATACCATTGTGATCGCCTGTGACAACGATTTGTACTTTCCTCCAGAAGACAATCAATTGGAAATTCAGTGGATTAAGCGGGGTGAGTTAAGGGTCTATCAATCTCTATGGGGGCATTGTGTGGCTTCCCCTGGGAACGATATCGAATTCACGCGTTTTCTGGATAATGCCATTAACGAACTTATAGCCTAGTGTGTTTATCGTCATGGCCGGGACATCTGTAATCTGATTGACAGCGATTATTATTGACAATGACTAATATCGAAAAACCTGACAGGGGTAACTTCAATCCCTATTGTGGTTATCATCAAAACTGGGAAGGCATTCCGGATGCCGGGTTGACTCAAACTGGCCCGGGTACGCCATGCGGAGAGTATTTGAGACGTTACTGGCACCCCGTTCTGATGACCAGTGAGCTGGGCGATAAACCAAAACTGATTAAAATCCTTGGAGAGGAACTGGTCATGTTTAAGGATCAGTCGGGTCAGTATGGGCTTGTGCATAAAAAATGTCCACACCGGCGTGCTTCCCTTGAGTATGGGCGTTGTGAGGTAAAGGGAATTCGTTGTTGCTATCATGGTTGGGTATTCGATGTGGATGGAACGGTACTTGAGATCCCTGGAGAACCTGAAGGCTCGAAATCGGCCAT
>JAALKB010000063.1:0-12054 GCA_011088265.1 Gammaproteobacteria bacterium | reverse complement strand
TGCGTTTGGGTGCTTATCCGGTAAAGGAATTTAAAGGGCTCCTGTTCGCCTATCTGGGACCTCAAAGTGAGATGCCAGAATTCCCCATCTATGATGCGTTCGATATTCCCGACATGACCATGACACCTTATGCGGCGCCGTTTAGTTGCAATTGGATTCAGGTTCTTGATGCTATCGTCGATCCTGTTCACACGGCTTTTTTGCACCAGTCTCAATTTTCTGATGGCTTTGGTGAACTAGGGGAAATCGAGTTTTACGAAAGGGATAAAATTCGTTTTCTCGGTACTGCGACTCGTCGGGTAGGGGACAACATCTGGGTGCGTGTGAATGAATTGATTTTGCCCAATTTCACTCAGGCAGGCGCGGCCTTTGCCGCTGATGGTACCAGGCAGCGGTTTTTTGGGCGTAGCGCTTTCACCCGTTGGGTGGTGCCAGTGGATGATGAGCATTGTATTGCTTATGCGTGGGGTAATTTCGGTGAAAGAGGTGATCCCCATGAATGGAATACACCAGAGGGAATGCAACTTATTGAACAGGGAGAATTAATAGATCGAAGTTATGAACAAAAACAGGAAAGCCCGGGAGATGTAGAAGCAGTGGAAGGCATGGGGGCTATTTCAGATCACGAAAAAGAATATTTGGTTTCGGGAGACCGAGGAGTTGCCATGTATCGTCGTCAAATCAGAAAGTTATGCCGCCATCTTCAAAATGGAAAAGTATTACCCCAGCCTGCTGACCTTGTGAATGGGCCAGGTAGGGCTATTCCTACTCATGGAAGTGACACGGTTTTGCCTATGCCGATACGGGATGATGAGAACGACAGTGAACTACTCAGGGGGTGTAATGATAAGGTGATGTCGATCATTTTTGCTGCTGATCACCTGGAAGGAGCCCATCGGGATCAAACGATCATCGAACAACTAAAGTCCATCGTATCAAATGTATAAAGTACATATAAAAAACAACCACTTCGCTCCGGATACCTTTCCCAATACGGCAGAAGGCGAGGAGGTATTTACTATTACGCCGGAACGTTTTGAATTGGTGGCAAAGGATTACCCCGAAGCGGCATCACAAATGGATGTGTTTTTCGATTGGGATACGGACAATTTTGTGTCTTCCATGGCTGAAGCTGAAGTATTGATTTGCTGGAATTTACCGATAGAAAATTTGGCGACAGTAGCGCCAAAATTGAAGTGGATACATATCATTGGTGCGGGCGTTGAACATTTGACTCCAATGACATGGCTACCGGAAGGGGTAACCCTGACCAATAACAAAGGAGTGCATGCTGCGAAGGGAGGGGAGTTCGGTATGATGTCCATATTAATGTTGCATAATCATATGCCAGCGATTGTTAGTAACCAGACCACGGCTACCTACGATTCCATATATTCCACTCCGATTGCTGGTAAAGTGGTAGTGGTTATTGGGGTTGGCAGTATTGGTAAGTCTGTTAGCTCATGCACAAAAAATGGGTCTTCATGTTATCGGGGTTACCCGACACGGGAATATTATCCCCGAAGTTGATGAAATGTTTGCAGTGAGTGAGCTCGACGCAGTTCTACCCAGGGCAGACTTCGTTTTTGTGGTTACTCCACTTACTGAGGACACCCGCGATCTCCTGGATCGCCGGCGTCTCGAATTACTCAAGAAGGGTGCTGGTTTGGTCAACATTGGACGAGCGGCAGTGGTGGATTACGATGCTCTGGTAGATAAATTGAATGACGGTTCGGTCAGTGGGGCAATTCTGGATGTCTTTGATCCGGAGCCATTGCCTGAGAACTCCCGGTTCTGGAAGGTGAAAAACCTGATTGTGACGCCACATATTTCTGCGGACGATGGCAATGCCTATGTTCCAATGACGCTAAAAGTTGTGTTCGAGAACATGCAACGCATGATCAAAAACGAAGTATTGCAAAACCAGGTAAATACTGAGTTGGGTTACTGAGTGAACCCAACATTTCACAACGCCTTAAAACCGAGGTAATCTAGTAAGCTGGGCAGGATGGAAACAGATCGATTTTACGGGTGACTGGAAGATTTCCATGGGGGGCATAGGCCCAGGTTGGCATGATCATGGAATAAGACCCTCTTCCTCCCGCCACAACCAGCATCACTTGATTAGGATTGTTCAAGGCGTGAAGTTGACTGGCGTTATCCGCTGAATCTTTTTCCTGGACGTGATTCAAACCTGCATAGTATTTAAATGCGAGGTCTTGCTCCATTACAGACTTCTCGCAAATCGCGTGTTGAATTCGTCGGCGATCAAAGCCTGCCGAAGAGAGTATCTCAGCGTGCTCAGGGTTCAATACCACCAGAACTCCCCCTCCGCCACCTCGATAGATATGATTGGACCCTGGATTGGCGATAGCACCAGCAATACATAATATTAGTCTTTCTGCATCACCCTTTCCATGCGAAGTTGGCTCAAGGATGATGGAATGGGGAGATTCCGCACCAATGACAGTGACAGTGCTATCCTCATGGGCATAGCCTTTGGATACGTGATAGGGGTCGAATGGCGAACCTGATTCGTCTTCAGCAAAACAAGCGGTAAATTTTGTCGGGCTACTATAAATGGCCATGTCAGTGGTTCCCGGATGGCGACCACCGATATTGATTAAGGCCAGCGACAAGGCTCTTCCGATGCAGGCACTAGCTCGATTGCCAG
The DNA here is from genome assembly GCA_011088265.1 of Gammaproteobacteria bacterium. Lineage (GTDB taxonomy): Bacteria > Pseudomonadota > Gammaproteobacteria > Arenicellales > Poriferihabitantaceae > WLWV01. The sequence goes on along the minus strand of JAALKB010000063.1, from coordinate 9,380 downwards.
GCCCAAGAATTCCGAAGCTGTGATTGATGTTGCCACATTCCACGCTTGCTGGACCATTTACCAGAATGACAGGAGCTAGGGAATGGGTGGTTTGATTCACTTCTGTGAGGTCGAACGCTTTATCGCAAACCGCTTTTACCGCTGCAACTAAAACTGGAAAATGGTCTGGCAAGCAGCCTGCCATGACCGCCGCCGCAGCTACTTTTTCAATACTGGCGGCCCCTTCCCTGGGACCCATAATACCGATAACCATATCCAGGTCTATATCGACCCGTTGAGCCATGGTTTTAACTTTCTCTAGAGTCGGTAATACAATGGGAAGTCCATCGGTGCATCCCCGTTGATGCAATTCTTCGATAGCAATTTCTTCGGTATTTGACTGTAATATAGTCACTTTAGTTCGAAAAAGGCTGGGTTGGTTTTAGTTCTCACTCGACCTATCCTGAGTTAATAGTACCATTGCTTCCATGACTGCTGTGCGTGCGGCATTTTTCATTGTTTCTGGCTCAGTTCCCCAAATAGGATAGGGCAATCTAACCCTTGGCGCTGAGGGCCAGCCAAGTGAGTGTGTGAGCATTTCGGACTGCGACCAAAATAAGTCGGTGATCAGGCTGACAGCGGGAATACCTTTTTCAATCAGTGCAATGGCATCTTTTACTGTTCCTGCTGTGCATGAACCACAATGACCGATGGCACAGATGGCTGCATCGCACTCAGTGAAAATCCGTTGAATTAGTTTGTCATCAGCATAAGTGACTGTTTCTGTATAGTATTTCCGGGCAGTGAGAATGGGATTGCAGTCAGTCAATACATTTTGAACTAGGTTCATGAAGATGTCGCAGTCGGGAATTTTATTGATCACAAGCCCTATAGTGATCGGAGCGGTGGCAGAAATTGACAAATTATATTTTTTTGCCTGTACAAGACATTCGGCAACAGGGTCAATATAGCTGACGGACATAATCGACTATCCCAAATCTATTGGTGGTATTGTTGGCCATGGAGTAGCGAATATATCGTTCGATGGCCAATTACTACTATGAGCACGGAAACCCATGATAATGAATTCTCAGCGCTCAATCAGTAACAATGGGCACGATTTCTTCAAATCTCCGTATTCAAATAATGAAAAAAATAGCGGTACGGGGATGGTGCAGTGATGAACTATGGGAGAAAACTTGGAAGAAAACTATCGTGGCTCTGGGGAGTTGTCTGTCGGAAGAGCCCGGCCCGATTAACCCAATAAACGCTCGTCGAAGGGATAGTGGGTCAGTAGCTCATAACCGGTTTCAGTGATAACAACCTGGTTCTCAAGTTTTACACCTTCTTTGCCGCCGACTTCTCCAATATAGGCTTCGACGCACAATGCCATTCCGGGCTCTAATACACCATCGTAAGCGGACTCCCAGTGTTCAGGGTACATGATCGCTGGGTATTCGTCGCATAAGCCTACACCATGGCATTTCACTCCGTACTGTAGCTGGCGGTATTTCGAGTCCAATTGGTGCCCACCGAAAGTGAGTTCCTTAAAGGTAAGGCCCGGTTTGAGTAGTTCCATATTGACCGTTATGTGTTCATGGGCAACCTGAAAAAGCTGCCTTTGGGAGGCGGTCGCTGGGGTATCGCCTACTAGCCAGGTTCGGGATATATCAACACAGTACCCATAGACCCCGATTAGATCTGTATCAAAGGCCATCAAATCGCCTTCATTCATAATTCTTGGTCCACATTCAGACATCCAGGGATTCGTTCTGGGGCCGGAGGAAAGGATTCGGGTTTCTATCCAGTCCCCTCCCCGTTTGATATTCCCATGGTGGAGATAGGCCATAATTCATTTTCGCTCATACCCGGTTTGAATGCATCATGCATCTCCTGGATAGTGCCCTCGCAGGAAGCCACCGCACACCTCATGGCATTGATTTCATTCGCATTTTTAATTTCCCGGGCAGTTTCCATGAGAGCCATGCCATCCATTATCTCTATTTTCAACTGGTCAAATGCGCGAACTCCCCAGATTTCCATTTTGTCAATTGCGAGTCTTCGATTGCCGCCACCGTGTTTTTGAAGCAGCTCGTCAATTTCATGGGCGAATTTGAGAGCAAATTCCTCGCACCGGTTTCCAGCGATAAAGTAGAAAAAGCTGGTCATGTCACGAACCTCATCAACTAATTCGAGGTGCTCGTTCATGTGCTGACAATTATGGAAGTCAAACATGATTACCGGCCCGTCCGTTGCTATAAAACACGCCCGAGCCTGATTGTGCGTTATCCACAGCTGCATGTTGGTGCTGTCCGTAGCATAGCGGTGATTCAATGGATCAAACAGTAGAACTCCGGCATAGTCGTTCTTACGAAGCTGTTCCCGAACCCGTTCGAGCCGATATCGACGTAGCGCTGGCATATCAGGTGCAGTTAGCCCTAACGCCTCCCATTCATCAAATGCGATTTTGCTTGGGCCAATTTCGATACGATCGTTATTATCCGGAGTATTATCCGGCTTCCGGTTGAAACTGTTTCTCAAGGAACTCTTAACGTGAGCAGTGGAACTCATCTCTCGTTTTTCTGTCAAAGGTGGGCGCGAGCCCGTTGATAGGGTTAAGGCGTTCTGCGGCAGCTAAAAGAAATACTGCAGCGACAGAAGGATGTAGTCACTGTGCCGCAAACCATAGGTGATGTTCCCAATATCCACGTTAGTGAATAGCTGTGCCTCAATACTGATCTTGGCATTGTTGGTCAGTCGACGGTTTGCTTCAATTCGAATAGCAGAGGACTGATCGTCGAAATCATAAAATGCGCCAGCCAGGATTTCAGAACTTTCTGCGTCATTAAATCCAAAACGCATTCCCAGGAATAAATCATTTTGGAACGTGACTGCGGCAGGGTCACCGCGATCATCATAGTGGTATTCTGCGATTAAGCCGAGATCGAACAGACCATCAGCCATGCCGTAGATACTGTATTCAAGTCCGGCGACTACTGCGTTGAAAGATCGTTGTGAATATTTTCGTCGAATGGCTTCCAGTTTCCAAAGCCAGGCATCATCAGTCACCTGGATATCGACGCTAAATTGATCCATTTGAGGATAATAGGCTACGAATTCGCCTGGCGTATCCCCTGGTATGAAGTCAGGTTCCCGAGATGTGCCGCTGAAAAAGGAGACACCGTAGTCAATGGATGCATAGTAACCACTGTAGCGTATGGCATAGTCTATATGGCTGTTCCCATCGTCAGATTCATATTGAGCTTCTTCGATAACCTTAAAGGGCAGGGCGAGGGGATCATCGCTGGAGCGATATTCCCGCTCTCTGAAACCAGGTAGTATGAACGCCGATAATGTGCTTTGTTCAAATGATCGGCTAACCTGAATCATTTTCTGACCCAACTTGTCCTCGCCGTCGATATTTTCGAGATAATCGGTTTGATTAATAACGTCAACAAGATGATTGGATTCTGCTACACCCCAGAATACCTTGCTGATGCCACCCTGAAACTCCCAGTCTCCCGCGGCATGGATAAGATTAAGCTCCCGAATATCGTAATGGCGTCTTTCCGGGTCTCTGCTATCCCATCGTCCGAACGGAGTGAAAGTTAAAGTAGTGTTGCCATCGTTGAAACTGGTTCGAAATTCGGTTTCAAACCCAACAGAAACATCTCTGTTGAAACGTTCCTGAACCGAAGAAGTGTCGGTAAAACCTCGCCACTCCAAATCCATGGTGTAGTTGATCTGGAGGGCATAACTATTCGCTGACCAAAAGAGTACACACCAGATGGTCAAACTGCGGAGGAGATTCTTTGGTAGTTTCATGCTCAGAGTTTCTATAGCAAACGTTTTAGTGCTTTCTGGTTAAAATCACTGTCATCAAGAACACTTTCGAAATCATAATTGGTCCAAAGTAGTGAAGTGCTTTTCCCGGTTTGGTGATTTACCATTTCAAACCGATCTGCTCGCCAGAAATTTCCAACATATTCATTATACCCAATAAAGTCGAGGGTTTTCAGTAGTGAATCCTTACGGTCATAGTATTCAATCTTAATGGTTCGGTAGTGTTCTTTGTCGATCCACGCAATCTGGCGTTTATAACCCGAACTTTTATACTGTGGCAAGCGTTCGATAACATTACACTGAAAACCCTCTCCGCAGGCTTCTTCTTTGATGAATCGATAGGCAAATTTCTCTACTTCCTGGGAACCGAGATCTTCAAATGCAAATTCGCTGCCCATAAAAGGGCCAGATTTATTCTTGGATGAAATGCGTTTGACCCTTTTGATTGCCGGCAGATATAGCCACTGATCGTCTGGCTCAAGTCCATGAGAAAAGGTAAGCATGGCTGTTCCGGTGACGTCTTTTGGTTCGAGAAATAAAGAAAGAGATTTATCACCGTCACCATGAACCTCTAATTGGCGAAAGCTAATCTTGCGTCGGCTTTCCTTACCTGCGCGGTTCTTAAGAATCATTTCCATATCAGCAGTCACATGACTCCAGCCGCTGTCTCTTTGATTTGTGGCAGTAGCAATTTCCAGTCCCTTTTCTTCTGCTGATTGGGATAGTGCAGCGTGAAACGGTAATACGCCAACAAGCAGCGCCGTTGCATAAGTAATAATCGATTTCATATTTAGCTCCCTAAATAAAAGAATGGTTGGTTTTTTAGCATCGTTAGATTGTCTGTCTATTTCCAATTGAGGTTATTTCTCTTTAGGGGAAATTACCTTAGAGCCTTTGATTAGAAAGCTATCAAAACGAATCAGTAGCGCAGGTAGTAAAAGAAAGTCGACCACCAGAGCGAACATGATAACGATGGCCACGAGTAATCCCATTTCGGCGTTCAATGCGAATGGCGAGGTTGCTAAAATCAGAAATCCTGATGCAAGGGCGACGGAGGTGGTCCACAATGCTACTCCCACGGTGGAGAATGCGTAGCGAACTGCTTCTATTGCTTCCATCCCCTGTTCTCGTCTCGCTCTTAGATATTTGGTCATAAAATGAATGGTATCGTCTACCACAATGCCGAGTGTCATCGCGGCTACTACCGATAGTCCCAGGCCAATTTCTCCATCTACCAACCCCCAGAATCCAAAGGCCATGGCAGCAGGAGCGACGTTGGGAATCAGCATCAGTAGACCATATCTCAAGGACGCCAGGACGAGAATTAGTAGCATGGAAATAGCAACCAATGCAAAAGCCGTACCCCCTAACATACTGACAATGTTGCGCATACCAATGTGGGAAAACATAATCGTCGGGCTTGCACCAGTAGTATGAATCTCCTCAGTATTAGCTTTCATCCAGTCTGATATACGTTCTTCTAAAGCGAGTGTCTGTGAAGTGGATAGTGTTTCCAGAGTGGCACTCAAACGGGTTCGTTGTTTGTCGACGTCAATCTGATTATTCAGGTCAAGGCCATAAGGAAGTGACATTTCGTAAAGCAGAAGATATTGGGCGGCCATTTCCCGTTGATCCGGTAGCTTATACCAGGACTGATCATCGCCGTGCATGCTTCGATTCAGTCTTTTAAAGACATCTGTGAGCGTATTTACGTGTATAACTTCAGGTTGCTCTCTAAGCCAATCTGCAAAAAGTGCGACCTGATTAAGAAATTCAGGATTGGAAACTCCACCGGATTCTTCCGCATTCGGGGCGTAATCGATGAAGTACATGCCAGTTAGATTCTCTAACACGAAATCCGTGTCAGTTCTAAACTCAATTCGGTCATCAAAATAATTAACAAATACATCGTTTAGCTGGTTCTTGGGTATGAACGCAATCAGCCCGATAATAATAATACTCATCACCGGCATTAAAATACGTCTGTTCTTAATCACCCAGTCTGCCGTGTTGTTCATCAGTTTGGTACCGGATGGTTCGCGTTTTTTTCCAGTTACTGGCAGCACTGTAACCAATGCAGGTAGAAGGGTTTTTGAATATAACCACGCGAACGTAACGCCCATGGCAGAAATATTTCCGAGATCACCGAAGGGAGGTGAATCACTGAAGTTAAGGGATAAAAAGCCGATTGCCGTGGTCGCTGTGGTCAAAAATACGGGTACGAAATTGATCTTTATGCTCTCAGACATCGCACTGCGCTTGTCGATCCCCTTATGAAAGTAAACCTGTAACCAGCTGGCGAGGATATGCACGCAGTTCGCCACGGCCAGCGTTAGGATAATGGTTGGTGCTGACATGGAAGGTGGAGTAAGTCGTATGCCCAACCAGCCAGCCATGCCCATGGCTGATAAAATCGACAGAATAATTGTTACAAAGGTCGCAAACGTTCCGGTTAATCCTCTCAATTGCAGTAAAACCAGTACGAGAATCAGGACGAACGCAGCAGGCACCAGGTTTGTCATGTCGTACAGGGATGCCTCCTGAAAAGCATGATTTATCATCACGATTCCAGTCATATAGACCTTGAGGTTTGGATAAGTCTGTCTAACGTACTCTCTTAGTTCTCTTACATGTGCGACGACTTCCGGGCCTTCGGTGGCTTCGTTAATCCCGGGTAGTTCAACGGTAATGTTGATGGCACCTACCCCCGCGTCTTTTGCGATTAAGCGATGGACCAGAAATGGCTCATTTACCGCAATTTCCTTCACCCTGTCCAGATCCTCCTGGGTCATGGACTCAGGTTCTTCATACAAATCAGCGACGATCAGGTCATCTCCTTCTGCTTCGGTGTGTTGGTAGTTCGAAAGGGAGTCTACTCGGATGGAGTAAGGGGTTTCCCACGCTCTTTCAGTGATGTCGGCGATGGCAGCTAGTGTTTCAGGAGTGAATACCTTCCTATCATCTGGTGCGATGACGAATAAAACATTATCATTTTTACTAAACGTATTCTGTAAATCCTCAAATGCCATTAGATGAGTATTTTCCCCAGAGAAAAATACACGATAGTCGTTGGTAAAAGAAAGAAATTGTCCACCGAAGGCGGCTGAGACGGCAATGATCAAAGAAATCATCAGGGTGGCGAAGCGGTTTTTTGTAACCCAGTCGCCCCAGGCTTCTGCGAATTTTTCCATGACTATATTCGATTGGTTTTGTGAATTAAATTAAAAATTCCGGAGTTAAAGTTCGAGGTGTCTATCTTTCTTAGACCCATAAATTTGCGCAGGGCCATCCGCTGTTGGACAGTCTTTATTGATGTCACCTGTTGTGCGGACAGTAGACAATTTCTAGTTTCCCCGAAATGTTTGAGTCGCCTTTTTGTCTGACACGATAAAATTAAAGTCTTAAATACTAAAGTCTTCAATACAAAGCCTTCGATTGTCTCTGGTCTGACGTTAGGTTTTTATTTTTGTTTTTTATTCACTACCTGGATCTGTGGGCTTAGAGGAGAATTCTACTTTCAATGCAAATTTTTCGAACGCGATTCTGCGATAAAAAAGAAGCATATGAACCAGTATGAACCCCCGAAGCACATTAGACCTTTCAGACTATGAGTTTACTATCTCGTCTGGCAGAAGGAAAGCATTGTCGCTATGCTTAACAATGGATTTATCGAGTCGTTTTCCTATGACGGGTGAAAACGGTGACATGTTATTTCAGTCAATCAATTGCAATAGTCATTATGCTGAGGCTAGTTGGTGATAAAAGACAAAGCTATTTTGCTCATTGCGCTGTCTCAGACCACGGTTTGGGCTGGATTGTATTACCTGTTCCCCGCCCTGTTACTAACATGGGAAGAAGATTTCGGGTGGGGTAAATCTGACCTCACCATTGCGATAACTGGAGCGGTGCTAATGTCAGCGATTGTTTCTCCTGCCGCTGGCAAGCTTATCGACGCTGGGAAGGGTCCCTTTACGATGTATGCAAGTGCTACTCTGGGTGGTATCGGGCTTCTCGGGGTTGCCTCGGTTCAGGAGCTTTGGCAGTTTTATCTTGCATGGGGGTTCATTGGTGTGATGCTTGGGGGATGTTTGTATGACCCCTGTTTTTCCCTGATCACCCGGTCAAGGGGGGGAAATGCGAAAAACGCTATTGTTTCCGTAACACTGATAGCGGGTTTTGCCAGTTCCATCAGTTTTCCTGCGGTTCATTTTCTCACCGACGTTTTTGGATGGAGGATTGCGGTTCAGGTATTTGGTGGGGTTGTGGTTTTTATCGGCGCCCCGCTGGCATGGCGGGGAGCGAGTCTTATTGAGGGTGAAGGTCTAAGGGAAGTTGTTCGAGTTGTCGATGCCGTTGTACCTCGTCACTTTTTGCTCCACCCAGCGTTTTGGCTGCTAGCTATTGGCTTTTCTTTGGCAGGTATGCTCCATGGAATGACGCTGCATCATTTGCTTCCGATTTTGTCCGATCGGAATATCGATCCTGGTATGGCCATTGTCGTGGCATCGCTCATAGGGCCCATGCAGGTCCTCGGCCGATTGATCATCATGAAATCGGAGCGCATTATTTCTGTTCATGGTCTTGCGTTGAGCTGTTTTATTACTATGGCCGGTGCTATCGTGCTGTTGTTTATTGCTCCGTCTCTGCCGATATCGCTATTTGGTTTCGTTTTCCTGTTTGGTGTGGGGTATGGAACCGTTAGCATTATTAGGCCCCTTACAGTGCGCATTATTCTGGGACAGGGCAATTTCGGTGCAAAGTCTGGTTTTGCATCCATGATCTATCTGGTTGGTGCTGCCATTGCTCCCTATATTGGGGCGGTACTCTGGTCAACGGGCGGATATGATTTGGTGCTCTATGTTGCTGTATTCCTTGCTTTGTCTGGGCTTCTCTTTTATTCCATCGCTAGAAAAGTGGCCAGAAAAAATTGGCCAGAAAAATGATCGAAAAAGTCCCAACATCGCGTCAGGGTTAGACAGAACAGGTACGTGCCGGGCTTTTCTGAAGCTGAAATCGTTGCCTCCGCACGCCTTGGGGTTCCTTTTTCGGTTAAGTATTCGCGCTAGGTTCTTTTTCCCTTAAAGAAAGAAAGCCCAAATATGATAGCTGACGCAAATACCATGGAGGGGCCTGCTGGCGTGTCCAGAGTAATAGACATCCAAAGGCCTGATGCAACGGATATGGTCCCCACGAGGATCGCGAGAAGGACCATTTGCTCTGGAGAAGCGGAGAATCTTCTGGCTGTTGCTGCGGGGATAATAAGCAGTGAAACGATCAGCAAAATGCCCACTACCTGCATGGATACCGCAATAGAGATACTGAGCAGAAATAAAAATGCCATTCGTATCCTGATTTCGTGGACGCCGTCAACCAATGCCAGCTCTCTTTGAACAATCAAAGAAAGAAGAGGGCGCCATATAAGACGAAGTATCGATGCGATAAGAATGCCGCCAACATAGATCCAAAACAGATCCGCCCACCCGATGGTTAATATGTCCCCGAAAAGATAACTCATTAGATCAATCTGCAAAGTGGGCATCAACCCGAGTATAATGACC
>JAALKB010000062.1:12774-20205 GCA_011088265.1 Gammaproteobacteria bacterium | reverse complement strand
CAGTGGCACACCCCTGGCTCCCGTAAAAAGAGACTTCGCCAGGTTTCCGAAGTGCCTGGTCAATCAGGATAATCTTTTGGCCTTTCCCATTTTCCTGGGTGATATCCTAGACGCGTTGAATAAACTCAAAAACACAATAGAGAAGGAACTGAAGGAAGAACTCGAAGAGAGAAAAAAGAGCGGGATAGAAGAGAACGGGATAAAGAAGCAGTTGATAGCAGAAAAAGAAATCATCTGGTTGACGGGAGATCCGCATTTTTCCAGCGCCAATCGCATTATTCTCAAAAGGCATAATTCGTCTGAAAGCGAGCAAGTGGCCATCTTGAATGTCTGTGCGTCGGGTCTTTATTGCCCTATTCCATTTGTCAACGATAATATGAGGAGTTATGATTTTGTGGACCCGCACGACAATCGCGAACCGGTTTTTAACAGAAAACGAAAAGGTGTCATGAGCATTGATCTGGACCACGGACTTTCAGTCCATCTTGAGCAGCACTTTATTACCGACGACCCACAACACTTTGTACGGTTCGACATGGACGAGGATCGTATTCGAATCAGCGCATTTAACGCTGAAAATGAATCCGTTGGAAAGAGTTTTACAGAGCCTAGACTAAAACGAATAGTAGACCAGTCCATTCCTAAGGGCACCAAGAAAACCACTTAGTATTCCATCGTTATCAATGAAACTTTTTAACTCACTCATTATCGGAGAATTAACTCCACATAACCGACACCTGATGCACGAAACCCAGATGGTGAGAGTGAGGCAGTCTCTGGAAGCATTGAAACTAGTGGTTGTAACCGGGGTGGTCTATGTCTGGTCGCTTTGGGACGAGTCACCGAGCTATCAGCTCCTCACCTAGATGATTCTTATTTTCATTACGTCAGTAATAAGGGGGCTCATATGCAAACACATCGAAAAAAACGTCAAGAATACAGATACTGCTGGCCTTATCTGGAATGAAAAAACGCTGTTTTGGACTTCTCTTCTCAGCACGACAATGATCGGCTCAGGGTATTGGTGGGTTTGTCTCGAGGGAACCGATAGGGCGATCAATGCAGTCGCCATATTGACCTGCATTTACGCTATTGGCACTACTATTAACTCCTCGATTCAATATCGGAGCTTCCCTACTCTACTCATCTCCAATATCGGACAGGGTTGTCTGTTCTTTTTTGGAGTAGGTGGCAAACCCGGTATAGCGCTTGCGATTGCTATGGGTGCCCTATTGATGCTGTTGTTAGTGTTCGGAAAAAGAAACTCCGAGGTATTTTCTGAATCCATTCGAATGAGGGATCTCAACATTGAACAGAATAAGCGACTCGAACAGGACAAAATACTGATCCAGCAAGCCCTTAAGGAGGCGAAGGAGGCGGATCAGGCCAAAAGCCGATTTCTTGCTGCCGCGAGTCATGATTTACGCCAGCCTTTGCATGCCCTTACACTTTTCCTCGGCAGCCTTCGGCAAACAGTAAGCTCAGAAACATCGTTCGAGCTTATCGAAAAAATCGACCAAACCTCCCGAATCCTTAGAGAACAGTTCAACAGTTTATTGGATTTGTCCAAGTTCGACGCCGGCGGAGTAGAAGTAACACCATCTGAATTCAGGATCGATGAACTCCTACAGCGACTTGGGGCTGCAAATGTATCGGATGCCAACGCTAAGGGAGTTGATCTTTATATTCAGGTGGTACCATCCACGGTTAGTACTGATGAACTGCTGATTGAAAGACTGATAAGCAACCTTGTGACCAATGCAGTTCGCTACACTGAGTCCGGGAATATTACTTTATCCTGCCATGTAGAAGATGGATACTGTACTGTTTCCATTCGTGACACAGGGCCGGGGATTGACCCCATTGATCAGGAACGTATTTTCGAAGACTTTACCCAACTCAATAACCCTGCGAGAAATAGGGAACAGGGCACAGGCCTTGGATTGGCCATTGTTAGACGCATCGCAACGCTGCTCCAACTTGACCTGATATTGAAATCAAATAGAGGAGAAGGGTCAACATTTGAACTCAGGTTGCCCCACCTAAAGCAGACTCAGGTAGAAACAGCTCCCACACGAATATCCTCTGAAAAGTTCCCCATGGAATCAGCCATTGATTTGAATCGAATGAGGGTGATGGTTGTAGACGACGACCCCCAAATCGTGGATGCTTTATCCATGCAACTATCTAATTGGAACTGCGAGGTTTGGGTCGAAACATCCTATGAACGAGCATTGGATGGGGCACAACAGTTTCAGCCAATTGATCTGGCCCTCATTGATGACATGCTAGGAGAGAAACAGTTGTCAGGATTGGACCTGGCATTAGCGCTTAGAAAATCAAAAAAGACCAATCGGTCGATCATCATCACCGGCAATGTCCTGGAATCCCGGCTTAGCATGATTAGGCAGTCTGGATTTGATGTATATACGAAGCCCATGGAGATCTCCACATTGCTCAGGATACTGCAATCACAATAGCCCGCCAGCCCCACTACTCATACTTTAGTACTAGTACCAAAGTATGAGTAGTGGAAACAAAACTGGAAAAATCTCATACCATCAGGTCATGGATTCACCAACGATTTTTGCTCACACTGACGCCCATGGAAAACTAGAAAATGTGAGCACACTCATGAGCAAATCGAGCCTTATCCGCGACAAGAGTCAATACATCCACAGAAAAAAAGACGAATTCAGCTCAGGATTAGAGCACCTTCTTTCCAATCTCCCTACCTTTCGGGCATTGTCGCCAGCCTCCCTAAAAAAGATCAGCCCTCATTTCACCCTGGTAAAAATGAGCCCCGGCGATACCCTGGAAGCCCAACCTAACCATGAGAACTCAATTTACTTTATCGTTTATGGGAGAATAAAAACCTCAACTTTCACTGACAAAGGTAAGGAAATCTGCTTCAACATTCTAAATAGGAATGCGATGTTGGGCTCCATCGACTACTACTCTTATGTAGGAGGGCAGCTACGCTACTGTGCCAAAGAACAAACCCAACTGTTAAAGGTAAACTATGCGAGTTTGGTGAATATCGCGAAAAACTATTGGTCTGTTAACGAATTCATCTTCATGTTCTTACAGAGAAATCTCCAGACTCTATCAACCCGAATTCACGACTACTCCACTTTGAGCACAAAAGAACGAACCCGGAAAAAAATCATTCAGCTCGCCATGCCTACCCACCCCGACGCAAATTCCGCCACCATCAGCAAACTCCCGACTCATGAGGAAATTGCTAACATGATCTCATCACACCGGGAAGCAGTAACAAAAGAAATAGGCAACCTTGAAAAAGAGGGATTAATCCACCGGAAGGGTCGTCAAATATTTATTCCAAATATTAATCTGTTACGGAGTACAAACTCTTTTAAAAATACAACTACCGTGCTTCAATAACTTGCTTTAATAAATAGGTGTTCGTTATTTACAATCTCCATTTCAGTGCTATGGTTCAGTGCTATAGAATAGCATAGCGCTGAAGCCCTCTCGTATCCTTCCCGTATCACTCCATTGTTCCTTCCTATCCATAGGACCATCCCAAAGCCCTACCCTCACAATCTGAAGCGGTCATAACCGCACCCTGCTATATCTGACACTAAGTCAGGGCCACGTCATAAGTCATTCAAATTTTCAGGTTTTGCCAATTGCTCCATCTCCTGGTACGCCCGTCTCATCAAGATGGACTCACTCACCCATATTAGATAATATGGATTACTTAACATATTCGGATTCTGTTGAATAAATAGAATTACAGAAAATCGAACCTTCCCAGCTCTGATAATCCTAACTTTCAGTGACTGTTTATGCAGCGACTGTTCCAAATAAAAGATAGCATTTGCCCGATCAATTAGAACCATCGATTTTAGAGGACTCCCATGACACCAACACTATGGACAATGCTTGATGCGTCAATGCGGCAACGCAGCCAGCAGCCTGCATGGATTTGTCGCCATAAAACCGGCAAGCAGACGGTGAATTATAAGCAACTAAAAGAAGCAATATTGACCATGGCATCCCTTCTCCGGGAAAAGGACATTGGCGTCGGAGACGCAGTGGGTATCACTGCACCCAACGGCCCTCATTGGTGTGTAGCGGCTCTGGCGTCGTGGAAAGTAGGGGCCTCTATCGCTCCCATTCATATCAACAACAGTGAACATGAAATAGATCAACAGATTGCTGCCATCGATCCGAAAATCATGTTGGCACATGAATCCAGGCTTGAATACCGTAATACTCTTACTATCTCCCTGGATGCTGATCACGATAGAGTAGCCCAGGAACGGGCCACCATGGACGAGGTTGATCCGGATTCAGTGGCAGCAAGGATTTACACCTCGGGAAGCACCGGCGACCCCAAAGTCGTTAAGTTATCCCATAGTAACATGACCTCAAACACTGTGGCGGCGCGGAAGCTGGCCACGTTTAGTGCTGATGACCGTTTTATCTCACTTCTTCCTTTATCCCATGTCATGGGTATTCTTGGCACCATTCTTATTCCTCTGGACCACGGCGCTGTCATGGTCACACCCAGAGTTTTGGCAGCCAATGAGATCCTTGAAACGCTGGAACAGGAAAACATTTCGGTCTTAATTGCCGTTCCACGCTTATTTCGAAACATTATGAATGGGTTGGACAAAAAATTTAATGCCGCTAGTGGTGGGCTCAAGCTCTATCTATCATTGATACGTAAGTCTCCCATGTTTTTGCGCAAGAGACTAAACGCGCCCATTCGTAAAAAATTAGGCGGAAAACTTACCGCCTGGGTAAGCGGCGGTTCACATCTCGATAGCAATATTACCCACTATTATCACCAACTCGGACTCCCTTTACGCCAGGGGTACGGACTCACAGAAACCTCTCCTTTATCCTGTATCCAAAAAGAGTTTGACCCCGCGGTTGAAAGCGTTGGCAAGCCCATTGAATACGTGGAAGTAAAAATCAATCAACCTGATAGTACTGGTGCCGGGGAGGTATGGATTAAGGCCCCTAATGTTATGATTGGCTATGAAAATGAGTCTCAAAATGAACTCTCTCTGGAGGACGGCTGGTTCAAATCAGGGGATATAGGGCAACTGGACTCCCAAGGCAATGTCACCCTAACGGGCCGACTGAAACGACTGATTGTTACCGAATCAGGGAAAAATATTTATCCCGAGGAACTGGAAACACTGCTTGAGCGAGACTCGATGGTTAAAGAAGCTGGGGTAGTTGAAAAAGACATGAAACCAGTTTGTATCCTATCCATTGAGGGCGATAACCCAATACAGGAAGCTCGCCGGATACTAAAGGCATTTAATGGATTAGTGTCATCCCACAACCAAATATCCCGCTTCGCCATTGTTGACGAACTACCTCGAACTCCACTGGGGAAAATGGCACTGCAACAGCTGCCTGACTTATTTGACGAGTTTGAAGTTACCACAAAATAATCTAATTCAACCCGGGCTTCATTGCCTACATCTGGAAACGTCATTCAGATTAGGTGTCGCGCTATTTACCAGACTTCTCCAGCAGACTTCTCGAATAAACTCTTTCAGCGGGCTGTTTGACGGCCCGTTAACTGGTTCACCAACCACTCTATTGGTAAGGTCGGCCACTAATGTGGTGATTTCCTCAACGTTTTTTCAGCACTCTACCAACCCGATTAGCGGCAACCACTTCATCCCGGGTAACATATAGTTCATGATTTTTCTCAATATCTTTAGGAATATATCGGTAGTTGACCATGATTCCCGCTGATTGCTTAAGAGCATTTTCCGACATATCCGCCAACCAGTTAATTCTTTCCAGAGAAGCACCGTTGCCAAGGTGGAACCTGGCAACCGGGTCAAGAGGTTTACCCTTCTTCTTTTCATAAAGAAAATACCTGGCTGCAAGGGGGCGAATTATTTGCTCCATATCTTCCACCTTTTCTGCATCCTGGCACCAGTCGGGGTTGGATAGTCCAGATCGGAACATTTCGCATTTCTCTTGTGTATCGATGCCCAACTCCTGATCCGGGAGAGCATTCAGCCATTTCATAAAACCCGGAACCGGTGATAGCGTGACAAAATTTTTGAGATCCGGCAAATCACCTTTTAGATTCTCCAGAACCTGTTTAATCAGAAAACTACCAAAAGAAATTCCCTTCAGCCCCGGCTGGCAATTTGAAATTGAGTAAAACACCGCTGTAGTGGCATCTCTGGCATCAATATAATCGCGACTTTCCGATAAAACCGGCGCAATCGCTCTCGTCGTTTCCCGAGTGAGTGCTATTTCTACAAAAATCAAAGGCTCATCCTCCAATGCAGGATGAAAAAAGGCATAACATCGTCGATCAGATGGTTCAATTCGACCCCTTAGGTCCCTCCAGTCCCGAATAGCATGAACTGCCTCATATTGAGTGATTTTCTCCAACACGGCGGCTGATGTATGCCAGTCAATTCGCTTGATCACCAAAAAACCCCGGTTAAACCACGAAGAAAACAGGTGCTGGAAATCGTTGTCTACGATTGATAATTGCGGATGGGATTTTAGATGTTTCAATAAATCTGCTCGCATGGAAACCAGAGCCGCGGTCCCACCGGGCGCAAGATTCAGCCTACGTAACAGTTCATGGCGTCTGGGTTCCGACTCCCGGTTAATGTTATTTAGCGTTTGATCCGAAGCATTGTCTTCATAGGCAGCAATGGCTGCGTTTAGCCTATCCTCATCTGGCCCATACTCGCTTTGCATCCATTGGAAAAATTTGCCTTTTTGTTCATCTCCAAGAGATTGATACACCACAATAACCTGCTGAGCCATGGCAACGCCGGAAGCTTCTCCCGCCATACTCAATAAGTCGTCACACAATAAACGTAGGTTTTTCTCCGGATCTCCGGAATATCGATCAAGATCAAGCAGCGATCTCCCTCTTTCAGCGAGGGTACTCAGGATGTCTTTAATGGAAGGATTTGACAAATTTGAAATACCGTTAAATTTGCTAGAAACCACAATATAGGGCTAAAAAATAGGACTAAAACATAGAACCAGGAATCACTATTTTCACAGTTAGACATAAACCGTCAAACTAATATCCATGTTAAGCCTATAAACAGTCAGACCACCACCGTCATCGTTGGTTCTCAAGTAAGTTGGTTAATGACGTGGTTTTGTCCCTATTGTGGCTATTGCCTAAACCTAAAAAGGCGGCTCAGCAAGAGCCACCTTTTTAGGTTAAAGTTTCTGGAAACAGAAGTTGTTAAAATTGATTTATAAAATTGATTTACTTGTGATAATCCTCAGGTGCTTCTGCAAAAATCGTGAACAGCTATCCTGAGTGAAAAACAATCAACTTCCGGGTTGCAAAACTCCGACATAACCTGCTCTTGTTTATTATCCCCATCATTACCTCAGGAACATCGCTAGAACGCAGCTTTCTCACCCTGATTTTGATCCACCCTG
>JAALKB010000062.1:0-12674 GCA_011088265.1 Gammaproteobacteria bacterium | reverse complement strand
CACCCTGATTTTGATCCACCCTGCTTTTTACTCCCTGGCCGTGCAAATCCAGCTCATCCAAATTTATATAGAGGCTCCCTGATTCCATTTGAGATCACAAACAACTCCTTCACGGAAGCCAGATCCACCGATATCAACTATCAAAGTCTGCCCTTGGTTGCCATAGGCCGCATCTATGGTAGCGAAACACAAATTGGCTTCATATTTTGGTGAATATGCCAAACTCGTCAATATTCCCACAACCTCCCCCGTTTCATTTTTAACATTCCATGTTGATCTCGGTGCGGTAAGCTTGTCATCCATCACTTTAAGATTGACCACTTTCCTGGCCACTCCCTGAGCCGCAATGGTATCCAACGCCTCCCGACACATGTACTCTGCAGGTTTACCTAATTTGAAGAAACGATCTAATCCACACTCAAGGGGATTATTATCTAATGTCATGTCGCTTCCATAGGAAAGCAAGCCGGTTTCCAACCGCTCAATGAGATTAGGACAACCCGCCCAAATGTTGTACTTTTCTCCTGCGCGCCAAACGGCATCCCATAGATCAAGGCCCCGGGATGAGTCCTGAAGATAGATTTCGAAGCCTCCCTGCCCACTCCAACCCGAACGCGCCAGGATTACCTCTGTACCAGCAATCTCTGTTTCAATAAACCAGAAAAATCTTATATCTCTAATATGTTCTCCAACCAGATCAGCCATCAGATCAAAGGACTTAGGGCCCTGCACTGCCAGTGGGCTAACATCGGGTTCAAAAACAGACACGTCCATTGCTCGACCATAAGCAATGCCCTTCATCCACAAAAGTACATCTGAATCAGCGATGGATACCCAGAAACGGTCTTCGGCAAGTCGAATAATAATGGGATCGTTAACAACACCGCCGTTTTCATCACATACTGGCGCGTAAAAACACTGTCCGATAGCGCACTTCGAAATATCCCTCGGAGTTACCAACTCAACCAGAGCCAAGGCGTCTTTTCCAACCACTTCAACCTGACGTTCACAGGCTACATCCCAGACCTGCACATGTTCACAAAGATGGGCGTAGTCCTCTTCCGGACTTTCATAAACCGATGACAAAGGCATATGGTTATATACTGTAAATGCCTTTGCACCCTGCTCCAGAGCCCGCTGCTCAAAGGGGGTTTGACGCAGTCTTCTTGAAAAAACAATTTTGGGTGCACTCATGATTTTTCACTCTAAAGATTAAAATTCGGCTGCGAATATTATGCTAAACGGGCCAACTATATCAAATAGTTTATGAAGGAGCTGCAACATAAAAATGGTCTCTTTCCCCTGTTATAGTGGCAGCGTACCTCTACACGAAAAGACATGAGTTATGGTACCCTAAACCTTTTAATCAGAATTCTGATTTAGCGCAATCCTTCCCTTAGAGCATGAAAGAAAACTACGATGCACTCGGTGCAATTAGTGGATTAAATCACGTTGAATTAAGCCCTGTTTCGTTTTTATCCAGAGCCAGCGAAACTTATGCGGATCATCCAGGGGTGGCCTATGGTGACCGGCAGTATTGCTGGAAAGAAGTAGCGACCCGCTGCAACCAACTTGCGTCCGCACTCTCCAAACTGGGAGTTGGAAAAGGAACAACCGTATCCATGCTCGCAGCGAACACCCCAGAACTGGTTGAGGGGCATTATGGCATTCCTATGTGCGGCGGTGTCATTAATGCAATTAATACCCGCCTGGAAGCTGATACCATCGCTTACATCCTTGAGCACAGCGATGCAAGGATGCTGATTACCGATACCCAGTTTTCTGCCACAGCAAAAGTGGCGTTGAATCAGCTCGCCAATCCGCCCATTGTCATTGACATTATTGATACTCAGGCTGAAGCCTCAGCTGGCAACGGAGAGTCATTAGGTATTATGGATTACGAGTCATTGCTCGAGACTGGCGAAGAAAATTCGGCTTGGGGGCCGCCAGATTCGGAATGGGATGCTATCGCACTGAATTACACTTCAGGAACCAGTGGCCAGCCCAAGGGAGTGGTTTATCATCATCGCGGCTCCTATCTCATGAGTATGGGAACCATAGCCGCGTGGCAAATCGCCAAACACCCCCGATATCTTTATACCGTACCCATGTTTCATTGTAACGGCTGGGGACATGTCTGGACCATGGCAATCATGGGGGGAACATTAATTTGCAACCGGACCATTAGCGCCGAAGTTATTTTTGACGCCATAAAAACCCATCAAATCACTCATTTTGGTGCTGCCCCAATCATCCTTGCCATGCTCGCCAATGCACCAGAAGAAATACAGTATAGACCCGACCACATTGTTCAGGTCATGACTGCTGGCGCACCCCCGCCAAGTAAGGTGCTGGAAAAAACAGAAGAGCTCGGTTTCAACGTCATCCACGTTTACGGCCTCACAGAGACCTATGGCCACGTTGTTTACTGCGATTGGAAAACCCAGTGGTCAGATCTTACTATTGAGGAACAGGCCGAAATCAAAGCCCGACAAGGCGTGCGTTTACAGATGATGGAATCCGTTGACGTCATCAGTCTTGATAATGGGAAACCGGTTTCCAGGGACGGCGAAACCATGGGAGAAATTGTATTCAAAGGGAATACCATCATGAAGGGATACTATAAAAGCCCCGAAGCTACCGTAGAGGGTTTCAAGGATGGTTGGTTTCACAGCGGTGATTTAGCAGTGATCCATCCTGATGGATATATTGAAATAAAGGATCGCCTTAAGGACATTATTATTTCTGGTGGAGAGAATATATCTTCCATTGAAGTGGAGTCAGTACTGCATAAATTTCCTAAAGTCTCCGCCGCAGCGGTGGTCGCCAAACCTGATGAAAAATGGGGAGAAACCCCTTGCGCCTTCGTCGAATTAAAACCGGGGCAAACCTCCAGCGAAGAAGAAATTATTACTTTTTGCAAGGAAACCATGGCGGGCTTCAAACGCCCCAAAAAGGTCGTCATCATGGAACTACCTAAGACATCCACAGGCAAAATCCAGAAATTCAAACTAAGAGACTGGGTAAAACAGGGAAAAGTCTAAGGCCTGGGCCTGCCTCAAGAACATCTGACTTAGACTCAACTCAGGCGATATGACTCAGGCTCTATTTGGGCCCGATACAGGCCCGATTCAGGCAATAATGAGCAACACGGCGCTTTTAGCGCCGAAGCCTATGCTAACAACGACTAATTGAACTGACGAAAACCGGAAAGAAATAAATCGAAGAACTTTTAATTATTTTATTGGAATTATGAAAGACATCAAAACAGTTGCCGTGCTCGGCTCAGGCACCATGGGAACCGGCATCGCAGGAGTTTGTGCGAATGCCGGATGCAATGTGCTATTACTCGATATGGATCAGGCGGCCTGTGACAAAGCCAAACAAAATCTGACTGCGGGTCGTTCCCCGGTCGTCAAGGATGAATCTATCCTTGAAAATATCAAAACAGGTTCTTTTGAAAACGACCTTTCCACAGTCTCTGAGGCAGATTGGATCTGCGAGGCAATTATTGAAAACGTTGATATCAAACGTACAATGTTTGAAAAAATAGAGTCCTTAAGAAAAGACGGTTCTATCCTTACTACCAACACCTCTGGAATTCCATTACGGGACATCTATCAGGGAGTGCCTGAACGAATGCAACAGGACATTGCGGTCACCCACTTTTTCAATCCAGTTCATATTATGAAATTGGTTGAATTGGTTCCAGGAGAACACACCCGACCAGAGGCGATCGAAACCCTTGCGCATTTTCTCGGCACAACGCTCAGCAAAGGTGTGGTAAACGCTAAAGATACCGTTAACTTTATCGGCAACCGTATTGGCTACTTCTGGATGCTCACTAGTATGCATCTGGCGGAGAAAGCCATGATGGAAGATAACCTGACCATGGAGACTGTGGATGCATTACTGTCATCACCAGTTGGTTTCCCTTCCACGGGTCTATATGGATTAGTGGACCTCATTGGACTGGATGTAATGTATAACGTCGGTAAGAATCTGGATATCAATCTGCCTGAAAATGACTATGGCAGAAGGTTTACCGCTCTTACTGAGAACGTTCAAAAACTGTATGATCAGGGTCAGCTGGGAAGAAAGACCGGCGGCGGTTTCTATAAACTAACCCGGTATGATGATGGCAGTAAAACCATGGAGGCATTCGATATTGTTAATCACCAATGGAGAAATGCCCAGCCGCATACCCTCACCGACTCAGAGCAAAGTATGGTATCGCTTTTCAATTCTGATAGCCCCAATGGCCGGTTTGTTAGCGACGTTATGGCGACCACGTTATGTTACACCGCCGATCTTGTACCGGATATTTCCAACGACATAGTAAACGTTGACCGAGCTATGAAGTGGGGTTTTGGATGGAAAAAAGGGCCATTCGAGCTCATTGATGAACTGGGAGCCCAGAAACTGATTGATCTTGTCAACGCCAATAATATGGGCATGCCTAAAATGCTACAGGTGTTGCTCGACGCCGGTGAAACTAATTTCTATCGCAACGAAGGCCAGGAATATCTTGGCACTGACGGCAGTTGGCACACTGTACCGGCATAGTTTCCCATTCCACTACAGCAAATAATATCCAGATATAAAATTCATTGGCCAGCTAAATGTTGACAGTGATGTCCTAATAAAATGCGATAGCTCACTCTCCAGGCATAACAAGATTCATACCTGAAGAAGAGCCAAAAATTTCACTTTTCTGTTTTTGTCTTCTCAAAAAGGTAATTCCATGTACATCAATGGTGAGTGGCGAGATGCCATTTCTGGTAAACGTTTTGACGTCACCAACCCCGCTAATGGGGATATATTAGAAAGTGTCGCCGATGGTGGCAAAGAAGACACCCTAAAGGCCATTTCTGCGGCGAATGATGCTTCCTCCAACTGGGCAAAGACAACGACCTATCAGCGCGCGGAGATTCTATACAAGGCTCACGACCTGATGATACAAAATCAGGGCAGTCTCGCTGAACTACTTTCTTTAGAACAAGGGAAAGCCTATAAATTTGCATCAGGGGAAGTCAAATACGCCGCAGACTTCCTTTTATGGTTCGCAGAACAGGCTAAACGAATTTACGGCCGAACCATCCCCTCGTCCAGACCGGATCAGCGCTTCATGGTTCAATATCGCCCGGTTGGAGTCGTTGGAGCGATCACTCCCTGGAACTATCCCATATCAATGATCACACGAAAATTGGCTCCTGCGCTGGCAGCAGGGTGTACCGCGGTGCTCAAACCTACAGAAACCACTCCGTTGATCGCTATTGAAACATTTAAGATTCTGGAGCAGGCTGGCGTTCCCAAAGGTGTCATTAATATGGTCACTACCTCCAACCCCGCAGAGGTGGGAAATACACTGATCGACCACCCCTACGTCCGCAAGATCACCTTCACCGGCTCCACAGCGGTGGGCAAGAAACTGGCAGCAGGAGCCGCCATGCAAATGAAAAAAATTTCTTTGGAGCTTGGCGGGCATGCTCCTTTTATCGTAATGAAAGATGCTGACCCGGTTCATGCCGCAAAGGGTGCCACGCTAGTGAAGTTCCTTAATACCGGTCAGGCCTGTATTAGCCCGAATAGAATCTACGTTCACCAGGATGCGATGAATGCGTTCCTTAGCGAGCTTAAGAGTCGGGTATCCAAATTAAAAATTGGCCGTGGCATGGATAAAGGAGTCACGATTGGCCCATTGAATAACCAACAGGCTGTGGAGAAAATGCAAAGCCAGGTAGACGACGCCCTTGCCAAGGGAGCAACCCTGATTGCCGGGGGAAGCCAACCCAAAGACTCAGATCTGGATAAAGGTCACTTTTTCGCACCCACAATACTGACCAGTGTGTCGCCAGAAATGAAAATCTATCGAGAAGAGACATTTGGCCCCATCGCTGCTGTTATCGCTTATGACAACGAAGATGATCTCATAAATCTGGCCAATGACACTGATTATGGATTGGCCGCATATGTTTATACTCAAAACCTATCCAATGCCTATAAGATGATCGAGCAGTTAAAGTTTGGCATCATTGGCATAAATGATATAAACCCCACTGCCGCAGGCGTTCCTTTTGGTGGCATGAAAACCAGCGGATATGGGAGGGAAGGAGGTGAAGAAGGGTTGCTGGAGTATCTTGAGGTAAAAACCGCTGGGATTTCCATTTAACCTGGTTTCGAATTCACACAGCGAGGTGAATTTGAGAGCCATCCAAAAACGCAAAAACGCAAAAACGCAAAAAACCGTCTCTGGATACTTCCAGAGACGGAGAGATCAAGCAGATTTTATTTTTCCAGTTCTTCCTGTAGCGCAGGAACAGCAACGAATAAATCTTCGTTCCAGGAATAATCGGCAACCTGGAAGATTGGCGCCTCTTCATCGTTATTAATCGCAACGATAACTTTAGAGTCTTTCATACCAGCAAGGTGTTGAATTGCACCAGAGATCCCAACAGCCATATACAGATCCGGCGCAACTACTTTACCGGTTTGGCCGACTTGATAGTCATTGGGAACAAAGCCTGCATCAACTGCTGCTCGGGATGCGCCAACAGCCCCACCGAATTTATCTGCCAGCTTTTCCAGCATGGCAAAGTTTTCGCCATTTTGCATCCCTCTTCCACCGGAAACAACGATACGGGCCGAGGTAAGTTCAGGGCGCTCGCTTTTACTCAAAGACTGTTCGATAAACTCAACCCAGTCTGTGGCACCGGTATCATCGATAGAGGTGATGTCTGCATTACCGCCTTCTTCGGCTGCCATTTCGAAAGCCGTAGTACGAACGGTAAGCATCTTCAACGGATCAGAAGACTTAACGGTCGCCAGCGCATTACCCGCATAAATGGGCCTAACAAAGGTGTCTGCATCAACCACTTCACTAATATCGGAAATTGGCTGGACATCGCACAATGCCGCAGCGTAAGGAATCAATGCCTTACCCGCGGTGGACGCGGCAGCCATTACATGGCTGTAGTTTCCCGCCTGGGACTTGATCAGGTTAGCCAGATTTTCAGTAATACCAGTGGCCTGACTAGCGGCGTCACAGGAAAGTACCGAACTCACTCCGGGAATTTTCGCAGCAGCAGAAGCCACATCGCCACAGCCTTGTCCGGCAACCAGTACGTGCACGTCTCCGCCTAGCTGGGATGCAGCAGTTACCGTATTCAGGGTAGCCGGAAATAATTGCGAATTATCATGTTCTGCAATAACTAAAATGCTCATCTAATTGCCCTCTAAATAACTTTCGCTTCGTTTTTTAATTTTTCAACCAACTCGGCTGCACCTGAAACCATCACCCCAGCTTCACGCTCCGGCGGGTCATTAACTTCGATAATCTGTACTCGCGATGCCGTTGACACACCTAAATCCGCCGGCGTCATGGCTTCGATGGGCTTCTTCTTCGCTTTCATTATATTCGGCAACGAAGCATAACGAGGCTCATTCAATCGAAGATCGGTAGTCACCACGGCTGGGCTCGTAATCTGAAGCTTCTCCAAACCTGCATCAATTTCACGAGTTATCAGGAAACCACCGTCATTTTTCTCAATTTGAGAGATGTAGCTTCCCAATGGACGACCCATGATAGCAGCCAGGATCTGTCCAGTCTGGTTGTTATCATCATCAATGGACTGCTTACCCAAAATAACCAGGTCAGTGGCTTCTTTCTCAGCGACTGCTTTAAGCATTTTCACAACCGCCAGGGGCTCAAGAGCATCATCAGTTTCGATATGTACACCACGGTCAGCACCCATGGCCAAGCCTGTACGAATGGTCTCCTGACATTTGGTGGGTCCAACACTCACCAGAATCACCTCATCAGCGTTTCCTGCTTCCTTGATTCTCAGTGCTTCTTCAACGGCGATCTCACAAAATGGATTCATTGCCATTTTGACATTGGCCATCTCAACACCAGTCTTGTCAGCTTTCACTCTGACTCTGATGTTTGCATCTATGACGCGCTTTACTGGTACCAGTATTTTCATTAGGTGGAGGTCCTCCAGGTGCTAGATCGGAAAGCGAAAATTGGGGGCGGATTTTACCCCAATCAACGCGATGAAAATAGTCAAAAATTTCGCGATATTAAAGAATATTTAACATAATCAGAATTGCGAAAAAGCGACACGAAATATAAAAATATCCCAGAAACCGGCGTTAAAACACCTTTCCCGGGATTAACGCTTTTATTGTGATGCACTTCGTTCTTCTCTCCTTAGAAAAAATACCCATAGGTAGCATTGAAATTCACTATCCTTTTTCCTTTCAATCTACCGGCAGTAAAAGGCATCAGATACAATACATCCCCTGCTCCGCCGCAATATCTGATATCCATTGATGCGGCAGCCCATGAACCCGGATGACTGATTATATGCACCCGATCCCGGACACCTATCTACAAACAGCCATCGAATGCGCAGATCGCGCTCGAACCATTACCCAACACTGGTTTCGGGCCAACATGGAGGTTGTCAGCAAACAGGACAAATCCCCCGTAACCATCGCCGATGAAGAAACCGAACGGGCAATCCGGGATATTATTCTTGGCAACCATCCAGACCACAGTTTTATCGGTGAGGAAACCGGCAAACAGATGAATGATGAAGACTGGCAGTGGATTATTGACCCCATCGATGGAACCAAATCATTTGCCACTGGCAGCCCGACATTTGGCACACTCATTGCACTATTAAGAGAAGGAGTACCGATTCTCGGCATCATCGACCACGCGATCCTAGACGAGCGATGGATCGGTGTCATTAACAAACCCACTACGCACAATGGGAAGGAGTGCGTTACCCGAAATACCCGAACCCTGGATAAGGCATCGATCTATGCCACCACATTGGACATGTTTAACGACCATGCTTTTACCCAATATAATCGACTATCGAAACAATGCCAGTTCCGTGTTTTTGGCGGCGACTGTTATGTTTACGGACTGCTCTCAGCAGGTCTCACTGACATCGTCTGTGAAGCCGACCTTAAGCCCTATGACTATCTGGCATTGTCCACGGTGGTTGAAGGCTCAGGGGGAGTGATTACTGATTGGCAGGGAGATCCCCTGACGTTGAATTCCAATGACCAGGTGCTTGCATGCGCAAACGAATCGCTTCATCAGGCAGCCCTTGCTATACTCAACCCATAACAACGACCGTCACCAGAAATAGAAAACGGACATACCCTTAGCCCCTAAATCCGTGGACCAAATCTGGCCCCGCTACCGTTAAGACAGATCATTGGATAAATCTATCCACGGATGGGTGCCCACTTACTGGTCAATTCATTGTTCAATCTATTGTCCAATCAACGGTTCAATTTTTTATCAGCAATAGTTAACTTTTAAAACGACGAAATGGCTCAATACGTTTTTACCATGAATGGTGTGGGGAAAGTTGTCCCACCAAACAAACAAATTCTCAAAGATATCTACCTTAACTTCTTTCCCGGCGCAAAGATTGGAGTTTTAGGTTATAACGGTGCCGGGAAATCCACACTGCTCCGCATCATGGCCGGTATTGACACTGACATCATTGGTGAAGCCAGGCCCCAGGCAGGAATTAAAATCGGTTATCTTGCACAGGAACCAGAACTGGACGAAAGTAAAGATGTGCGCGGAAATGTTGAAGACGGTTTATCCGAAATCAAGGAAGCCCAAGAGAAACTGGATGCAGTTTACGCCGCCTATGCAGAGCCAGATGCTGATTTCGATGCACTCGCAACCCAACAGGCGGAGCTCGAGTCAATTATTCAGACTTCGGACGCCCACAATATTGACCATAAACTGGAAATAGCCGCAGACGCACTGAGACTTCCACCCTGGGATGCAAAAATTAGCAACCTATCCGGTGGGGAAAAGCGACGGGTCGCACTATGCAGACTGTTACTGTCTGCACCGGACATGTTAATACTTGATGAACCGACCAACCACCTTGATGCGGAATCCATTGCCTGGCTTGAACGCTACCTTCATGAATTTGAAGGTACCGTGGTCGCAGTGACCCACGACCGCTATTTCCTCGACAACGTGGCTGGATGGATTCTGGAGTTAGACAGAGGAGAAGGCATTCCCTGGCAAGGGAACTATTCTTCATGGCTTGAACAAAAAGAGAAACGGCTGGAACTGGAACAAAAGTCTGAGCAAGCCCGAGTCAAAAGCATGAAACAGGAACTTGAATGGGTTAGATCAAATGCAAAAGGCAGACACGCAAAAAGCAAAGCCCGGTTGAAACGGTTTGAAGAACTTAGTTCAGTGGAATACCAACAACGCGCTGAGACCAATGAGATCTATATTCCACCAGGCCCTAGACTCGGAGACCTCGTTATTGAAGCCAAAAATGCCTCCATGGCGTTTGGCGACAATGTTTTATATGAGAATCTGGCTTTCAGTTTACCCAAGGGAGGTATTGTGGGAATCATCGGACCTAATGGCGCGGGTAAAACCACCCTATTCCGTCTTATGACAGGAAAAGAGGAACCCACTTCCGGTGATTTTAGAGTGGGAGAAACCGTGCAAATCGCTTATGTTGATCAATCGAGGGACAGCCTTAACGATAGCAATACGGTATTTGAAGAGATCTCGGGGGGGTTAGACTTAATGCTGGTTAATGGACATCGGGTTCAATCCAGACGCTATGTTGGACGGTTCAATTTCAAAGGCACCGACCAGCAAAAACGCATTGGCGATCTCTCCGGCGGTGAACGTAATCGCGTTCACCTGGCGAAAGTACTAGCTAGTGGCGGAAATCTGTTAATGCTGGATGAACCTACGAACGACCTGGATGTTGAAACCCTGAGGGCGTTAGAAGACGCCATTTTGGATTTCCCGGGATGTGCAGTTGTCATCTCCCATGATCGATGGTTCCTTGACCGAATTGCGACCCATATTCTCGCTTTCGAAGGGGAATCAAAAGTTGTCTGGTATGAGGGGAATTACAGTGACTATGAGGACGACTACAAACGTCGCAATGGCGATAGCATCAAGCCAAAACGTATCAAATACAAGCGATTAAAATGACAATGCTTAAAAGCCATCCGGCCGGGTTTTGCCGAAATAGTCATCGCTCTAAACCTGTCACACGCCTATTATTCGTAAAACAGTTGTAAACTGGGTTTCTATCGCCTTTAATTATACTTCTATCAGCACTACGGCAAAATCCTATGAGTATTCGCCAAAAAATTGGTCTGAGCTTTCTTATTATTATTGGCCTGTTTTCCAGCCTCGGCGGCTATGTCATTTATTCGAAACGAATTATCGCGAACCAACTTACTGCTCTAGACCAACGATTCGAGCAAATCGTTGAGCTGGGAAGTTTAAAACTCGAACATACTGGCCACCTTGTTCTAAACATGCAAGAGACCCAGCTGGCGTTACATGAAATAGTGTTGGGGGATAGGGACGCTCGGGTGAGATACGATAAAAGTATGGAAGAGTTTAATCACCACCACCAGTTATTGGTCTCTACTTATCGCGAAATAGCCAGGATGTTTGAAAAGTTAAATGAAACCAGTCATGAAAACCTTCTGCAACACCTAACTGAATTGGAAAGAATCAAACAAGAGCATGAATTATTTCGCACCAAAGCGAACCAAACTATTCTGCTCGCTCACCATGGCGATTCTGAACAGGCCGAGTCAATTCTGGAAGATGTTCTTGAAAAAGATATCTCCGTACTAGCAGATCGGGTACTGCATTTCGAAGTAGATATTGCAGGCCAGATTGACGACATCACCGGGAGATTCGACGAAGCGATACATAATGTTGTTCATATCATTGAGCGCTTAAGAATCATCAGTATTTTTTTGATTATTGCCAGTGTGCTGATTGCTGCGGCATTGGTGCAATGGCTGAGTAAAATCGTAACAAGACCTGTCCACGATATCGCGTTAGCCGCGGAGTCTATTGAACGGGGTCAATTTGATATCAGTCATTTAAAACCCCTCGGCGACAGACGGGATGAATTTGGTGTGACTGCTCGTGTTTTTCAACGTATGGCCAGCCAAGTCGAACAAAGGGAGCAAAAACTACGCCAACAGGTACAGAAACTGACAATAAGAGTAGATCGCACCAAAGAGAAGCAACAGGTCGCCGAAATTACCGAGACAGACTTCTTCCAGGCGCTAGAGAAAAAAGCGAATGAGCTTAGACTGGGTATGAATAACTCGAAGGTATAAGAGCAAGGTGGCTTCCGACGATATTTTTGCTGAATATTTTTCTAAAGAGAGAGTTCTAAAAAGCACACCGCCCACCCATCGAGCGAATGCCTTGCTATTTCAGATCGAAAGTCTGGTGGCACATCTTGTCTCCAGGTCTCGCCAGATTACAGAACGTTTCTTGACAGAACGGATAGTTGACGAAAGAGAGCTTCGTTTTTTGGAGGCTTACAACCTTGGGAAAACCCCTCCTTTAACACCGACTATCATTGATTTGGAATATTATGCCAGGGAATGGGAGCATCTGGTTCCTGATCGAGATGAAATTAGAGCAGCCCTCATCCATCGGCTATCTGGAAAATACAGTTTCCTAAAGGATGACATCCCTACTATTAGACAAATACTCCAGCTGGATATGTCCTCACTACAGTCTGTTTATAGGCAGTTTTATGAAGGGTCAGTGGCTGAGATTTATAAAAAAAATAGCGGCATACCCGGTCGCCTGAGAAGGCATTACAGTAAAT
>JAALKB010000061.1:1615-20269 GCA_011088265.1 Gammaproteobacteria bacterium | reverse complement strand
CCCCCCCCCCCCCCCCCCCCCCCCCCCCCCCCCCCCCCCCCCCCCCCGGCAAAGGGGCGTAAACCAAACGCCCCATTCCCTTCCCCGGTAAGGTGCGGGAACGGGGCCAAATCCTGGAATACCATACCGACTTTTCGGTGCTCCGGGGGCATGATTCTGGATTTATCAGCGATAACCTGATCCCGGATACGAATCACTCCATCACTTGGTTTTTCAAAACCCGCGATTGTGCGTAACAATGTGGTTTTACCACAACCACTGGGACCAAGCAGGCTGCCAATTTGGCCTGACTCCAGACTCAAATTGATATTCTTTAGAATAGGATACCCCGTCAAATTAACATTTAGATCAGAGATCTTCAGGTGTGCGCTCATCAGGGTCAATTACCGGCTCGAGAGCGACTGATTGCTGTACTAAGTAGGATCACGGGGAGAATTCCAACAACGACGATGGCTAGTGCTGCGGTTGACGAATCTGCTAATCGCTCGTCGGATGCCAATTCGTAGGCCCGAACGGCCAACGTATTGAAATTAAATGGTCTCAGCATGAGCGTCGCTGGCAGTTCTTTTAAAACGTCGACAAATACTATCACTATCGCTGTGAGCAGGCTACCTTTCATGATTGGCATATGAACACGAGTCATCACCTGCCCTTTTGATAACCCCATGGAGCGGGCGGAGTCATCCATGGAGAATTTAATCTTGCCTAATCCCGCTTCCACAGACTGCAAAGATACCGACAGGAATCGCACCATATAGGCGAATAACAGGATGAAAACGGTACCACTAAAGAACAAACCGGTTTCGATGTTTAATTGATCGCGCATCCAGGGACCAATCATATTGTCCAGCAGATCAAAAGGAATAAGTACGCCAATAGCGATTACCGTTCCCGGTATTGCGTGACCCATTCCAGCGAGCCTTGAACAAAAGTTCATTATGGCGGAAGGATCGGTGCGGTTGCGGTAGCCTAAAATCAATGCAGGGATAAGAACCAGTATTGCTGCGCTTCCCGCGAGAAGGAAACTGTGTTGCGCAAGTTCAATAATTCGGCGGTCTATCATTTCCTCATAGGTCGAAACGGCCCAAATTATCAATTGGAATACTGGAACGAGGAACCCAAATAGTAGCGGCAAAAAACAGGCAACGGTTGCCAACCAGGCCTTCCCCGGGGACAATTGGACTTCCGGTAACCGACGAAAATGATCCGTGGTGTGATGGAAGCGGGAGCGACGCCGGGACCAGCGTTCCAGTAAAACCAGAACAAAAACGAATAGCATTAAAAGCGCCGCGAGTTGGGAAGCTGCCACTGCGTCATACATTCCAAACCACGTTCGGAAAATTCCAGTGGTGAACGTGCTGACACCAAAGTATTGGACGGTGCCGAAATCCGCCAGAGTTTCCATTAGTGCTAACGACAATCCAGCAACAATCGCTGGTCTGGCAAGGGGTAGTGCAACCTGAAAAAAACTGCTCCACGGTCCACAACCAAGGGTGCGACTGGCTTCCAGGACACAGACCGACTGGTTGATAAACGCGGCACGAGCAAGCAGATAGACATAAGGGTACAACACCAGCGAAAACATCGCGATCGCTCCACCCACTGAACGGATTTCCGGGAACCAGTAATCGCCATATTGCAGGTCAAAATACTCCCGAATCCATTCCTGTAGAGGCCCACCCGCATCAAGCATTCCGGTATAGGTATAGGCAATGATATATGCTGGCATCGCCAGAGGAAGTAAAAGTGCCCAGATAAGAACAGCCCTTCCTGGGAATTTATACATACTGGTTAACCAGGCCGTGATGGTACCCATGCTCGTGACACCAAATGTAACACCAATCATCAACAACAATGAATTGTTGATATAGTCAGGGAGCACTGTGTCCACCAAATGTCCCCAGTTTTCACTCGGCGGGTGAAAAAGATAAGTGCAGATCGTAATGATGGGCGTGAGAATGACTAACGTAAGAAGGACGCTCACCACCAGCCATGGACTAAGGCCACGCCATTTCAGTCGTTGTGTGCCGTTCTCAATAGCGGCGCTATTCATTTTTCCCCCAGGGTTGCCACAGGCCAGTTCACCGGTAGTTCCTATTTAGCCAAAACCAATGAATCCAACACACCCAATGAAACAAACGTCGCTATTGCTCCATTGGAATAGATGTCGGATTGCTGATGACCGGTTCGCGGATTATGCCTGGCCCCGAATACCGTGTATACCCACCTTACCTGGCTATTTTCCTTAAGGAGCGAAATCAAATGTTACCGCCACCCCGCCCGGTCCATTAATTGCAAAGCAGCTTTGTTGTTTTCACCTAGTAATGTCAACTCAATGGTATCAGCGGTGAACGCCCCCAAAAACACCAGGGTTGGTGGAATTTCGGCCCCCGACGAGACAGGATATTCATTATTTCTTTCGCCATACCAGCTTTGGGATTCTGGCCTCACCAGATATTCGAGCAACGCCTGGGCAGTATCAGGATGTTTAGCGTATTTGGTCACTCCTGCACCGCTAATATTCACATGGGCTCCTCGACCATCCTGATTTGGCCAAAAAACACCGATTTTGTCCGCAACCTCGATATCTTTTGGTTTGTCACTGTTAAGCAAACGGCCATAGTAGTAGGTGTTGACGATGGTGAGGTCACACTGCCCCGCAGCAACGGCCCGAAGCTGATCAGTGTCCCCTCCCCCTGGGCTACGCGCGAAATTGGCAACCAATCCAGCAGCCCATTTCTCCGTTTTTTCCAGACCAAGGTGCTCAATCATTGATGCGACCAGAGATTGATTATAGACGTTACTGGATGAGCGAATACAAAACCGACCACGCCATTTCTCATCGGTTAATGCTTCGTAGGTAGATAGTTCTGATGGATCAACCCGATCTTTAGCATAAAAGATCACCCGAGCTCGCTGGGATAAACCAAACCACTGGTTATCTTTGTCTCTCAAATGAGCAGGGATTGTTTCCACCAGTACTGGGCTATCCACCTGTCCGAGAATTCCCGCGGATTTGGCTTTATATAAACGCCCAACATCCACGGTAATGAAGACATCTGCCGGCGTAGCTTCGCCTTCAATTTCAATCCGCTTTAGTAACCCATCCGCCTTTCCTGTCACAAGCTGGAAGGCGATACCAGTATCAGCCTCAAACCGCTCCAGCAAAGGCAAGATTAATGCTTCTTTCCGCGCCGAATAAATATTAACCAATTTATCCTCGGCATGAACAACTGACTGCGTCAACAAAATAATGAAACCCAGAACCAGATTGATAGTCCTAAACACAGTTTTAAAAATATTGGCCATTTCAGGTATTTGGATGGAGATAAACGATTAACGCTGTGATGCGGATTCTTTAATTAACAAAGAGCAACTAACAAAAAACAATTAACGAACAACCGCGAAGAGTAGAAAATTGAAATAAAACGCTTCTGAGCGAAATGGAAACACGAATCGGATATTCAGAAAATAGAATTCATCTCGCGATTTTCGAGGATTATATAAAAGCGGTAGTGAGAACGCAAATGATAATCATTCTTATTTCGATATAGAAAATCGAGTCTTTTGTTGCGAATCCGACGAAGACTACTGAGCTGTACTATCAGGAATTTGTATTTCCAACGATGGATTGAAAAATCGAAAGCAAATTGCCAAATCAAACGATCAGTGTACTTTAAAGACGTTGGAACGTATTCGTCTCCTGATCTATTTATCTCCAGGAAAGTGGAATCCAAACAAAAAAGACCCTCTATCTCTTTTTGCGGACATACAAAACCAGGGAATGATCTTCAAGTTCATAGCCATGCCGTTCAGCTATTTCTCTTTGTCTGGCCTCAATGGAGTCGTCGGTAAATTCGATAACCTCACCTGTATCGATACACACCATGTGGTCATGATGGGCTCCTTTAGATAACTCAAAGACGGAATGCCCCGTCTCGAAGTTATGCCTATCGACAAGCCCAGCAGTTTCAAATTGGGTCAGAACCCGATAAACCGTCGCAAGACCAACATCATCTTCCGCCTCAAGTAGTTTCTTATAAACGTCTTCCGCGCTTAAATGCCTCGCTCCCGTCGCAGCTTCTTCGAGAATCCTGAGAATCCTTATTCTTGGCAGCGTAACCTTAAGGCCCGCTGTTTTTAACTCCTCGTTTTCTGATCGCATGCTCTATTGGGTATGGAGAAGGTGGGTATGAAGAAGGCACTGCACTGCCTGAACTGTTGCATTTTCATTGGCCTACGGTGACGAATCGACGCGGCGGGGATGAACCTTGCCTAGTATAAATTATGTTGAGAACTTTTTTTGAGTGATTTAGTCGGTTTGATTCATTGTGAATCCAGCAGCGGCCAGTAATGGCGGGAGTCGACTGCTGAGAAACCAGACCATACAACCATGAGGGGTATCCGATATGGCGCTCTTTATGTCCTTATACGTCGGTACAATATTTTCATATTGAAGGCGAAACATACACAGCTTTCCAGAACTGCCGCATATTGTTACATTAGACGCCCAATACTTTCTGCTACCGGAATTTGCTTTACAATGACAAATTTATCCCCCGCTGCTGACTTTTTGTTAGAAAAACGTTTTTATAAGAAGGTGGTGGATAATATTCCTGAGGCAGCCTATCCCGCTTCAGAAAACGAGGCATACGATGTCCAGAAGCAGATTGTTTCCCACCTGACGTTTCATCATCAATCATCGATTTGCGGTTACAAGCTCGCCTGCACAAATGACGCAGCGAAAGAAGCACTGGGCGTGTCTGGCCCTTTTTCTGGTTGTATGCTGAGCCACTCTACTTATCCAAGTGGCAAATCTTTGGTTGCCGATGATTTTGTGCTTAGGGTAGTAGAACAGGAGTTCGCGTTTATCCTTGGGGAAGATATTCCATTGTCGAATGAATCATATACAGCCCAAACCATTAAACCATTTATTGGCGCATTGATTCCGGCGATAGAAGTAGTTGATCATCGTTATACCGATTTTACAAAAGTGGGCAAAGGTGCATTAATCGCTGATAACGCCATCCACGGAGCAAGCATACTGGGGGGAACGAAATAATAATTGGAAACATGTGGATCTTTCCCAGCACCCAACCAGACTATTCGTCAACGACACACTTTTTACCGAAGGCTCCGGTGGTAATGTATTAGGTGATCCGGTAAATGCGGTTGCATGGATTACCAATCACCTCCAGTCCCAGGGAGTCATGCTTACAGCGGGAAAATTTATCACCACCGGAACCGTTTGCACCATCTATCCAGCTAACTCTGGAGATCAGATCAAGGCAGACTTCGGTGAATTGGGGTCGGTTTCGCTGTCCTTTGAATAGCTCCGTTCCAGCCTTTTAAACCCCAAAACCACTTGGGGTATCGGAAGATATTAGAATAATGAACAGCATCCTGACCACTAAGCGGCATTATATTCTGGGCGGTGCTGTTGCACTAACATCCGCGGTAACCTTTGCGCTTAATATGGTATTCGCCAGCATTAGTTACCAGCATGGTGCGAATATCCACGCCCTTAATTTCTCCCGAGCCAGTAGCTTTCTTTTTTGCCTGCTGATAGCGATTTTCATTGCCCAACCTTCGCTGTCCATGCCTAAACGTGCTCGATTGCTGGCCCTGGTCTCGGGTTCTCTACTTTGTGCACTGATGTATGCATTACTGGGCGCGGTGCAAACCATTCCGGTAGCCATCGCGATATTGATTTTTTATACCTATCCTATCCTGATCGCAATTTATCGCTGGGCAAATAGAGAGGACCTGTTTTCTTTTCGGGCGTTATTGCTAATGATCATTGCCTTTGCCGGACTAATTATCGTTCTTGTGAATACATCATTTGCATTGAGACCGGAAGGAACAATCTTTGCCGTGGCTGCGGCGATTATTATGTCGTTGATGCTAGTCATCAGTGAACGAAATCTGGTGGCCTACAATACCTTTGTAGTGATGGCTCAATCCCTCGCGATGGTGACCTTTATTTTATTGGTTTTGCGATTTACGTTGGTTGAATACCATTGGCCTGTCTCTAACCCCGGTTGGTTTGCTTTTTTTGGTAGCACATTTTTCTACGTCATCGCGACCTTTACCCTGTTTAAGGCACTTAGCCTGATCGGTCCCCTACGCACCGCCATCATCGACAATACTGCCCCGGTTTGGGCCATGATATTTGGCTACCTGTTGTTGCAACAGGAACTAACTTTCATTCAGTTAATAGGCGCCTCGGCAGTGATCGGCTCAGTGATGCTTCTGCAAAAGTCTCGATGACGGGAGCTACTCCATGTCCTGGATCCATGTCCCGGATCCATTGACTGAACCTACTACCATGAACCTATCAAACGTATAAAGGATTGGGTTTATTACCGTCAATCTGGTATTTCTTAAGAGCTACTTCAATCTGATCCAGGGGAATATGCCCCTGTTCACTCAACGCCTGCAATGCGGTTAATGCGATGTGGTACCGATCTACTTCGAAAAAGTTTCGCAAGTTGTCCCGGGTATCGCTGCGCCCATATCCATCCGTACCCAACACATAATAAGGCGAAGAAATAAAGGGTCGAATTTGTTCGGCATATTGTTTGACATAATCCGTAGCTGCAATGACCGGCCCTGTTTTGTCTTTTAGGCATTGCTCAATATAACTGACCTTAACCGTATCGACCCTCGGGTTAAGCCTTTTTTGTCGCATAACTTCATGTCCATCTCTCCCAAGCTCATTGAAACTGGTTACACTCCAGATTTCCGAACTAATGCCGAAATCAGTATCAAGCAACTCTGCTGCTGCTTCAACTTCCTTGAGTATGGTGCCACTACCCAATAGTTGAACATGAAGGGGGCTCTGTCCACCTCCAGACTCATTTCCTCCTGCGGCATCCAATAAATACATTCCTTTAATCACACCCTGATCGATGCCGGTTTTGTACGCACGTTGGGGGTAATTTTCGTTCATCACGGTAATGTAATAGAACTCGTCAATCTGCTGCTCCATCATTCTTTTAGCACCGTAATGAAAAATAATTGCAGCTTCATAAGCATAACAAGGGTCATAGGATCGACAATTAGGCACTGTGGATGCGATGAGTTGACTGGTACCATCCTGATGTTGCAGGCCTTCGCCACTGAGGGTGGTTTTACCAGCAGTCGCACCAAGCAAAAACCCTCGGGCACGCTGATCTCCCGCCGCCCAAATCAGGTCTCCAACCCGTTGAAACCCGAATATCGAATAATAAATATAAACCGGCAACATGGGCTGGTGGTGGGTGCTATACGACGTGGCGGCAGCAATCCACGAAGACATGGCACCGGCCTCGGAGATCCCTTCTTCCAGTAACTGTCCATCTTTTTGTTCCTTATAGTTCAATAGACTTGAGGAATCTTCCGGTTCATAGGTTTGCCCATCCGGAGAATAAATTCCAATCTGTCGGAATAGATTTGCCATGCCGAATGTTCTCGCTTCGTCCGCCACAATGGGCACAATTCTCGGCCCCAGCTCCTTGTCTCTTAGTAGACCACCCAACATGCGCACAATGGCCATGGTAGTTGAACTGGCTTTTTCACTGCCATCCAATGCGAATTGTGCGAACTTGGCCAACTCGGGGATAGCAACATCCACGGATTTTTCTCTGCGGCTTGGTAATCTGCCGCCCAATGCCGTTCGCCTTTGGGTGATGTATTCCATTTCTTCACTGGACTCCGACGGGCGATAGAAGGTTAATGCTTCAACCTCCTGGTCATTCAGAGGAATCGAAAATCGGTTCCGAAATTCCAGCAACCCTTCAATATTCATTTTTTTAGCCTGATGAGCCGTCATTCTAGACTCACCAGCCTCGCCCATTCCATATCCTTTTTTTGTTTTCGCCAGAATAACAGTGGGTTTGTCGCTTTGTTTCGCTAACTCAAAGGCCGCAAAAAGCTTACGCAAATCATGCCCTCCCCTCTTAAGCGCATCAATTTGCTCATCGCTCATGTGGGACACCAGCTCCATCACCTCGGGGTCTTCGGAGAAAAAGTGCTTAAGATTGTATTTACCGTCATTGGCGCCAAGGGTTTGATACTTTCCGTCCACCGTTTCTGAAAAACGTTTTAATAGGGCATGGTTGGTATCCCTCGCGAATAGTTCATCCCATTCATTGCCCCACAGAACTTTAATCACCTGCCATCCTGCTCCCTGAAACACCGCCTCTAACTCGGGAATGATTTGCCCATTACCTCGAACCGGACCATCCAGTCTTTGCAAATTACAGTTAATAATAAATGTCAGATTATTAAGTTTTTCTCTGGAAGCTAAAGTCAGCGCCGCCAATGATTCCGGTTCATCCATTTCCCCATCACCAAAAACACCCCACACATGACGACCACGGGTGTCTACTAAACCTCGAGCGTCCAGATAGCGCATAAAACGCGCACTGTAGATCGCGCTAATCGGCCCGAGCCCCATGGAACCCGTGGGAAACTGCCAAAAATCTGGCATTAACCAGGGGTGGGGATAGGAACATAAGCCCTCCCCTGATACTTCCTGACGGTACAGCGACAGATCCTTCTCGTCGATACGTCGTTCCAGGAAGGCTCTCGCATAAACCCCCGGTGCAGAATGTGGCTGAAAATAAACAAGATCTGCTTCATCCCCTCCTTTGAAGAAGTGGTTATATCCAACCTCAAATATTTCCGCTGCAGAGGCATAGCTAGCGATGTGCCCACCCAACTCTCCATGGGCAGCATTCGCGCGCATAACCATGGCCAATGCATTCCAGCGCAAAATGGCGGTTACTTTCTCTTCAATCTTAAGATTACCCGGATACTTCGGCTGCTCATCCACCGGAATAGTATTGCGATAAGGAGAGAATCTTGGCACTGCGTGAAACAGTCCCAACTCCATGGCATGGACATCCAATGCCTCCAGAATCGATTTCGCGGCTTCGCTTCCGCTGTGGACGATCACTGCCTCCAGTGATTCAAGCCATTCACTCTGCTCTATGATGAGTTCGTCTTGTTCTGTTGTTTCCATGGCAATCGTCGAAAGACCAATAGTAGAAAAATTGAAACCGCAGAATATCAAAGTTGTTACAAAATAATATTGCCTTATTATTCGCAGAAATCTACAAATAAAGCATATAATTCGAAAAAACTCCCTTACTCAGCATTAAATGCCGAAAAAGAAACTAGATACTCTGGATAGAAAAATTCTTCATGCTTTACAGAAGAATGCCCGCCTTACCAATGTGGAATTAGCGGAGCTGGTGGGGCTTTCTCCTTCACCGTGTTTGGCTCGGGTAAAGGCACTAACCAATGCGGGCATCATCAAACGCCACGTTACTTTGCTTGACCCGGAAAAGATCAATCTGTCCTTAAGCGTTTTTATCCAGATTTCTCTGGAAAGGCAGTCCGACATTCTGCTGGAGAAATTTGAAAAAACGGTCACCGCATTGCCCGAGGTTCTTGAGTGTTATCTGATGACAGGAGACTCGGACTATTTATTACGCATTGCCGTTCAGGATGTGAACGATTTGCGGGAATTTATTCTCAACCACCTTACACGTATAGAGGGCGTATCAAATATTCGATCTTCATTGGCACTGAAACAGATCAAATACGAAACCGCTCTGCCCATTAATATATCTTCAGATTAAGACGCTGAACCGATAAAACAAATTTGAAGAAGTCCCGAAAGACAGGAATTTAGCGATGGGGTGCCCGCCAACCCGCAGCTAATGCCTCATCCTCCGAACAAAACCATCGTTCACCACGGGATTTGTCAACATGGGTACGACTATAATGCCGTGAACCCCAAGGGGTATGATAAATACGCACACCTTTGGAGTTGATATTCCCTTTAATTAGACACCCTCCACCCTGTCCCTTGATCACACCGGAGGCGGCATCCCATGTATCCGAGCGAAAAACCACTGGCCGAACAAAATCCCCTTTCCACATTCCCCGGTGTTCTTGTTTCGCCTGTCGTTCCAGCGGCTCGTAGGTCTCGTCATAAGCCACAAAGGCTACCGCCCACCCCGCACTAACCAACTCGGCGTTAAGGCTGACACTGCCCACGTAACAGCTACTGATAAATCGACCATATTGATCTTTTTCATTGCTGGAACAGGAAACCTGTTGATGGTTGACCAGGGACTTCAGGTAATTGGTTGCAACTTCGCCACAGGGATAGAGATGTCCGGAACCGTCTTTACAACTCTGCGCAATCTCCGGGGCATCTACCCCTTTTAGTCGAATAGACTGGCCCTGAATAATAAAGGTATCACCGTCATTAAAATGGGAAACATGGCCGACAATCGTCATTCCAAATGCAGGAGAGAAAATAAAAAGCAATAAGGTCGTAAAGATGAGTTTCATTGGGAGTGGTTGGTCTTCCCTGATTTTTCCCTGATTTTTCCCTGTTCGATTCAGGAGAACAATAAGAATAGAATCGATTCCAATACGGAATCTAAATGCAGGATAGCTTTAGGCCTTCAGGTCAATTTAGGATCCCACTATATCGAACTTAAGTATATTGAATCAAAGCTATCTTCACATAGATAAAAGTATCCCATATACCGAAACCTGCTATCACCAGAAAGCTTTCAATAAAGCCGTCAACAATGGAATCGCCAACGAATCCAACTTTCCCGAAAGAGGCTCAACGATCTGCCATTACCATGGTAACCGATCAATATCCACATTGCCCCCACTTAGAATAATACCCATCTTTCTGTTCTTCAGATCGAGCTCATGCTCCAGTATTGCTGCCAGCGGAACCGCACCAGAGGGCTCGACAATCACTTTCATATGTTGCCACATCAAACGCATTGCTCCGATAATACTCTCTTCGGACACCGTAAGAATATCATCCACATTCTCCATGATTATCGGAAAATTGATCTCACCCACTGAGGTCAATAACCCATCAGCGATGGTATCTGGAGCGGTTTGAGGAATCAAAACCCCAGCATCAAAGGACCGCTTCGCATCATCAGCACCTTTGGGCTCGGCGGCGACAATTTTCGCTGTAGGCAACAAGGATCGGGTAACCAGTGCGGTACCGGCTAATAACCCGCCTCCACCCACCGGACACATAACGATATCGAGTTTCTCTCCGGCTTCAGCCAGATCTTCTATCATTTCCAATGCCGCTGTTCCCTGCCCGGCTATCACCCGTTCATCATTATAGGGGTGGAGGAAGGTTGCCCCGGTTTCCTCAATGATCCGTTTTGCAGTGGACTCCCGATCTGCCAATACTGGAGCGCATTCAATGACATTCGCACCGTATCCCTTAACCGCCGCCTTCTTCACTGCGGACGCATTGGACGGCATCACCACATGGGCCGTGGTATTTCGACTGTTCGCGCCAAGGGCTACCGCTGCCGCATGGTTTCCTGAGGAATGAGTAACCACTCCTCTTTTCACCGTGACTTCGTCCAGGGAATGAATGGCATTGAAGGCACCTCTGGCCTTGAAGGCACCTCCTTTTTGGAAGTTTTCGCATTTGAAAAACAACTGCCCTCCTACCATTTCATTGATGATTCGGCTGCTATGAATTGGCGTTCGATGAACGAATGGAGAAATACGCTCATGGGCCTTTTTGATATTCTGGAACGTAGTGGTCATGAGTCAATAGAACTCGGAATGCTTGGTTAGTAGGGCTTAAGTCCCTGTGATGTCCTGGCGAAGAGGCCCGTAGCGGATTACCCGCGATACATCGAAACAGGAAATAAACAGGGAAATTGCCGCCCATTATGACAAATTCAAACCGGATACGGAACGCATTGCACTGTTAATTCCCATGGAGACGAAACAGGTCCAGGAAGCATGGAGTTCAGCGCACTAAATTAGTCGGAATTTTCGCTTGAAATAACATCAAAAAAACCAATGATAGTCATGGTTTAGACTA
Source organism: Gammaproteobacteria bacterium (assembly GCA_011088265.1). Taxonomy (GTDB): domain Bacteria; phylum Pseudomonadota; class Gammaproteobacteria; order Arenicellales; family Poriferihabitantaceae; genus WLWV01. Next base: position 8,385 of record JAALKB010000061.1, on the reverse strand, counting down.
GCGAAGCGAGCTAGAATCCCGCCTCCTGTCGAACTACCAAATGCTAGCGGCAAAACACCTTCCCGATTATTGAGAGGTACACAATATGTGGACTGATTTAAGAGCATCATGGGCCCTATTAACCGGCATGGCACTGATGATGGTAGGCAACGGACTTCAGGGTACGTTGCTCGGTCTGCGCGCCACCATGGAAGGGTTCGAAACGTTCACTACGGGTGTCATGATGTCCGGCTTTTATGTCGGTATTTTCATCGGCTCCATGCTCGCTCCTCGACTCGTCCAAAGGGTTGGACACATTCGGGTATTTGCTGCGCTGGCTTCCCTGGTTTCCATCGCCATTCTGGTTCATGCAATCTACGTCAATCCAGTGACATGGACCTTTATGCGATTTCTTACCGGACTCGGTTACGCTGGATTATACGTTGTGTGTGAAAGCTGGTTGAATGATCGCGCCAGCAATGAAACCCGTGGACAGGTTCTGTCGGTATATATGGTTATCTGCACCCTCGGCCTTGCGGGAGGGCAGTTTTTACTCAGCATCAGAAGCCCCATGGAAGTGGACCTCTTTATTCTAATTTCGGTGATCGTTTCGTTCGGCTTGATACCGATGTTGTTAACCGCCCGTCCTGCACCATCTTTCGAGACGTCTAGCAGCATGTCTCTGGTCGCACTTTATCGTGCCTCACCCCTGGCGGTGATTAGCAGTGGTTTAACCGGTGCCGCCCACGGTATCATCTTTGGTCTTGGGGCGGTGTATGCCCGCCAGAAATTAAATGATGTTGATCTGGTCGCCTTGTTCATGGCGTCTTTTTTGCTCGGCAGTCTGTTACTTCAATGGCCCATTGGGTGGGCTTCGGATCGTATCGGACGACGAAGCACCATGGCGGCATTGTCCTTTCTCTCTATTATTTCATGCTTGCTTGCCGTGCAATTGGGCAGCAGTGGTACACTATTTTTCATTCTCATTGCCGTGGTGGGTGGACTAGCAACTCCCATGTATCCCCTTTGTATCGCCTATGCTAATGACCGCTTGGAGCCGGAGCAAATCGTAGGAGCAAGTGGAAGTTTGGTTATGGTATCCGGCATAGGACTGAGTATTGGTCCGATTTTTGCCTCCTACCTTATGGGAGAATACGGAGCGGATTTCTTTTTCTTTGGTATTGCCAGTGCCTTCGTATTAATACTATGCTTTACCCTATACCGTATGACGAAGCGAGAGGGCATCGATATCGAAGAACAGGGGTCCACCGTTGTACCAGGTCAAATCGGCACCCCGGTTGCGGAATACAACGCACCGGATGCGGAAATCTACATTGAGGCAGTGGCAAGTGGGGAAGTTGAAAAGCTGGACGAAGAAGACCCTATCCCTTCAGATCCAGGAACCGACCCCAAAAAACTCTAGGGTAAGCTGAATGCTTATTAACACATGGGATTATGGGGAAACATGTCTAAACCGGAAAAAATCGCGTCATCATCAAAACGGCAAGCACTCAGTTCGAACCCTATGATTTCGACGGTCCACTGCAGGAAGACATGAGTTTGCTGCGCCTGAGTCATGATGATAAAACTGGCCAGGGAGCCTATATGATAAAAATGGAACCTAGGGCAGAGACCATTCGTCACGTCAAAAAACGACGGGAAGAATACCTCATCATCGAAGGTGATCTCATTGAAGACGATGGCACTATCCTGGGGCCCGGCGACTACGTCATCTATCAGCCGGGTAGCGAACACAATAGTCGAACTAAAAACGGTTGTTTTCTAATTGGCATTGACTACAGTTTTAGCGAACCCGGTAATGCCTAACAGATAGTGCTTTTTGCCGGACTGTCTCTTGGGGCTGTCCTCTCGGGATTTTTCCCTTATAGGTTTTTCATTGTAATATCAGCGACTATGAATCAGCCGAAACAACAGAAGCTCACCCAAACTCAGGCAGCAACCCAGGTAGCCAACCATTGCCATGGGTTTTTGAGCGACTGCATCAGGGCCATCGATTTATGTGCGGAAACCCCGGTTCTTTGCGATATTGCCAAACGGTTGCGATCCCAGATTGCGACAAAAAAAATCAAGATATTTGAAGCCAACCCCCTGCCGGCTCTGGCACACCTTTCCCTGGTAAAAGACATGGCCCTAGCGAAGCGGTTTCAAACCTTTGCCAAAGGTCTACCCTGGGATTACTCTCCCAGAACATCCGATAAGGGAACCGAGCTCGCGGTTTGTGATTTTGGAAGGGTGCTGGATATGGATGCAGTTGTGGATGGCCTGATGGATAGCTTGGATGTGGGAGTTATCTACGTTGACTGTCATCGTGAATACCCTCTGCACAGTCACCCACCCCATGAGCTCTACTTCCTTATCTCTGGCACCGCCCAGTGGCGGTATGGGAAACATGAGGAATACCAGACGCTCACCGCGGGAAATCTGATCCACAACGAACCCAATGATCGCCACGGCGTCATCGCCGGACACACACCGGCTCTCGCACTGTATGCCCAGTGGAGTTGATATAAAACCGACTGCTAAACTCCATTACAAACGACGATTCGTTGTCACAACTTCACTCTCACAAAAAAATGACAGATCAAGCCACACAGGAAAAATTGGACGCCATGCTACACGGTTTATATTGGTGGGGTGTTCCGACTTTATTTCGATGCCCCCATGATCCCAACCCCGAGAATTGTGATATCGCTCTGGTCGGCGTTCCTCACAGTACCGGCAATGGCACCACGGAAAGAGACCAGCATCTTGGACCCCGAGCGGTACGGGATGTGTCAGCTCTGGGTCGACGGGCCCATAAGGTTTTCGGTGTTGACCCCTGGAAACAATGCCGTATTAACGACCTGGGAGACGTCGCATTACCCGAGGCCAATGATAATGAAGCCTCAGTTCAACGAATGACGGATTTTTATAAACGCATCGACGCAGCGGGAACCCGACCCGTGTCCGTGGGGGGAGATCACGCCGTTACCGGGGGCATTCTTCAAGCCATTGCAGGAGAAGGCGCCAAATTGACTGGAGGCAAAAAAGTCAGTTTATTGCACTTCGACGCCCACACGGATGCGTTTCACCATATTGACCATTTTCTTGGCGCAAAAAAATCCGCCGCTCATTGGGCAAGCTACCTTGTAAGAGATGGACACGTTGATCCCCACACCAGCGTGCAGGTGGGCATTCGAGGCAATCCCCGAACCCTGGACTGGTTGGAACCGAGCTATGATCTCGGTTATGAGGTCATCGATATCGAACGCTATCAGGACATCGGCACTGATGGGGCCATCGAGATTATCAACCAGCGTCTGGGTGACAACCCAATTTATATTACCTTTGACCTTGACTGTCTCGACCCCACAGTCGCCCCTGGGGTAGCAAATCTGGAAACCGGTGTCGAAGGACTGAAAATTAATGAAACCATGAAGATGCTTCGCTCTGTTAAGGGGAAGAATATTATCGGCGGGGACGTGGTCTGCCTGATGCCCACCAAAGACTCTCCCAAAAACAAACCTCCATGGTTACCATGTCGATTATGTTTGAAATGATTTCATTGATTGCAGATTGCATCAGCAACCGTGGCAACGATGAGTAGTTTTTACTGATTCACTGGAGAGTTTTTTTTACTGAATCCATGCATTTACGCTGGCTAAAAGATTTTGTCACCGTAGCGGAATTTGGAAGCTTTTCTAAAGCGGCGGATAGCAGAGCCATTACCCAACCTGCCATGAGCCGACATATAAAAAGTCTGGAAGCATGGGTCGGGGTGGAACTCATTGATCGTAGCGTTTTTCCCGCCCAGTTAACCCCTGCGGGAGAAAAGTTTCTTAAGCTGACCAACAGCACGCTGGAACAGCTGCAAAACGGAATTACCGATCTACGCCAGGAGCACACCAACAACGCCAGGCAAATCAGTCTCTCCATGCAACATGCCCTAGCCGCTGAGTTTTTTCCTCAGTGGTGGCATCAATTGCGAATTCCGGACACTGGATTGAAGGTTTCTGTGGAAGCCAGAAACCTGCACGACTGCATGCATCGGCTTGAATCCCACCAGTGTGAGTTATTGCTCTGTTTTCGACATCCCTGTGTGCCCTTGTATTTTGATCAGAATAAGTTTGAAAGCCGAAAAGTCGGCGAGGACACCATTGTTCCTGTGTCAGCGAAGTCCGACAAAGCCGAGCCGTTTTATGATCTCAACAATGAACCGATGAAACCGATTCCGCTGGTGGGATCTGGACCCGACGACTTTATGGGGAAAATCATCACGGGCATTATCAATCGCAATAATGCATCTAACTGGTTCAATCCCGTCTACGAAGACTCCTTTTCCGAAGGCGTGCGATCCCAGGCGCTGATGGGGTCGGGCCTGGCATGGCTACCCTCCATGCTCATAGAGAACGACGTGGAACGGGGGAAGCTAATGGTGGTAGGAGGAACAAATTGGCAAGAGCCGCTGGAGATTCATCTCTATCGCCGTGCAGATAACGAACACCCGCTTTTGCAGGGAATCTGGGAGCAAATATCCGCCGTACAAATGACTGTTCGGTAATAAATTCGCCTCCAATTCGGGTCGCCAATTACACCCTGATTTCAAACTCATCCCGATCCATTGCGGCGGGAAAATCATCGCGAAACTTTGCCAGCGGCTCAATGGATAAGCTGGCATTGGCGACCATAACCCTATCCTCACAATCTACCATGGGCTGGCCCATAAAATCCAAAATGGCGCTACCGCCATAATAGACATTACCCACCGGATCGTCTCCCAGTCGATTGCTCGCCAATACATAGACCTGATTTTCAATGGCCCGGGCTTTAATCAAGGTATCCCAGGCATATTGTCTCGCCACCGGCCAATTCGCCACATAGATACCAACATCATAGTCTTCGCGATTTCGACTCCAGACCGGAAAGCGCAGGTCATAACAAATAAACAGGGCAATGCGCCATCCATTGACGTCAACAATCACTCGTTTGTCACCAGAGGTATAGTGATGATGTTCACCACCAAATCGAAACAGATGGCGCTTATCATAATAAGTCATTTCCCCATCCGGTCTGGCCCAGATCATGCGATTCACATACTGCTCATCCAGTTTCATAATGAGGCTGCCCGTAATCACTGCGCCGAGTTCTCTGGCCCGCTGTGTCACCCAATTCACGGTTTCACCCTCCATGGTCTCACAGGCCTCCCAGGGACTCATGGTAAACCCCGTACTGAAGGTTTCGGGTAAAACGACTAAATCCGGTTTTTGGTTCCCATCACCCAGCGTTTCAAAATGTTCATCGTAGCGGCGTCGATTTGCCGCCGGGTCCTGCCAGGACAGGACATCCTGAACAACGGATACGCTTAAATCGCGCATATGACCCTCGCCGCCTCGGCAAGCGTGTCATCCTGTTTGGCGAAACAGAATCTGACAATACGGGTATCCGGTGCGCTTTGGTAAAACGGTGACAAAGGAATTACCGCAACCCCTTTTTCCTGAGTCATCCAGTTCGCGAAATCCGTGTCTCTGAGGTCCGAGATATCACTGTAATCCGCCAACTGAAAGTAGGTTCCTTTGGACGGCAGTAATTTGAATCGGGAATCCGTAATGAGCGATCGGAAAAGATCACGTTTGTGTTGATAAAACGCCGGCAGTTCGAGATAGTTCTGGGGATAATCATTTACGAAATCCGCCAGTGCCCATTGCATGGGGGTCACGGTGGTGAAGGCGTTAAACTGATGTATCTTACGAAACTCCGCTGTTAGCTCCGCAGGAGCGATGCAATAACCGATTTTCCAGCCCGTGGCGTGGTAAGTCTTGCCAAAGGAAAATACCGCAAAGGATTTTTGTCTCAGAACCGGATGAGACACCGCACTGGCGTGAACTTCGCCGTCGAAGATAATGTGTTCATACACCTCGTCGCTGAGCAAATAACAGTTCCGGTTTTCAATTAATGCTGCGATTTTATCAAGGTCACTTTCAGACAAAATGGACCCCGTAGGATTATGGGGCGTATTGATGATAATCAGTCGGGTTTGATCCGAAATTGCCGACGCCAATTGATCCCAATCGATTTGATAATCCGGCAGGGTTAGCGGCAAATGGATAGTCTTCCCGCCAGCAAGGGCAATAGCAGGCTCATAGGAATCATAAGCAGGATCGAAAACAATCACTTCATCTCCCTCTCGAATCACCGAATGAATAGCGCAAAACAACGCTTCTGTGGCACCACTAGTAATCGTGATTTCGGTATCCGGGTCAACCTCCACTTCCCGGGTTTTAATAAGTTTCGAAGAAATCGCCTGACGTAATTCCGGTAAACCAATCATCGGTGGATATTGGTTCTTACCGGATTTCAAATAATGAGTCATCCGATCCAGCAACACCTCATCCGGCTCGAAATCCGGAAATCCCTGAGAGAGATTAATGGCACCATGGTCCTGAGCCATTTTTGACATCACGGTGAAAATCGTGGTGCCAACATTCGGTAATTTACTTTGAAGGGTCTGACTGGCAGATTGGTTGGTAGTTTGATTCATGACACTTGGGTTTCCGGTATTCTTACTAGCTTTCAGTGCACATAATGTAAGAGTTGTTGAGTCAAAATGCCAGACTTGTCCTCATCAGTTCTCGTTCCCATGGCCCCGTGGGGATGCAGACCAACAGTGATTACTCTCAGAAGCCAGTTCTCCCAAGCCCCCAAAAAAATCAAATAATTACGACACCGACCCCAGCGCCTCTGACCCCAGCACCTCTTCCTCGTTCCCACGGTCCCCCGTGGGAATGCAGACC
>JAALKB010000061.1:0-1515 GCA_011088265.1 Gammaproteobacteria bacterium | reverse complement strand
CTTCCTCGTTCCCACGGTCCCCCGTGGGAATGCAGACCGACAGTGATTGCTCTCAGAAGCCAGTTCTCCCAAGTCCCCAAAAAACCAAATAATTACGACTCTGACCCCAGTGATCCTATGACACACCGCTGCCAGGTTTTTTCAACCTCACGTTTTAACACCAACCCCTCTTCCCAACGATCCGAGAACTCCACGCCATTCTCATCCGTCATGGCATAAGGCGATGGTCCAAGTTCGCAGGTGAAATTGAACCGATTGTTATCCTCGATCTCAGATGGAGACCGAGGCGAGATCGTCGAACGGGACAACCAATCCTTCATCCCCCATTCCCACCACTCATAAAACTGGGACACCCAATCCTGATTCGACGGAAAATGCAAAGGCAACTGGATCTGCTCCCGACTGGGTATTCGCCCCTGAATGGACACGCTCCGCCGAAGTATTCGCTCAATCAATTCCTGATGAAACCCATCCACCGGTATAGGCATTTCCCGGCCCAGGACATAATGAGACAAATCCGCCACCAATCGTAAATCTGGACAACATTCCAATAATTGCACCGTATACAAAAGGTCGTTGGTCAGGGTCAAACGATGGGTCTCAAAGTGCACCGGAATTCCAAACTCCCTGCCTGTTGCAAGACAGTTCTCCACAAACTCTCCTCCCTGTTCCACGGAAAACGGAAAATACCGCGCATTCACCACCAGCGACGTCGCATCCAAAACCCCGCAACGCTCAAGAGCAACAATTAACTCATCCACATTCGCCGGGAACGCCACCACAGAACACGCCAGACCATAATCGGTCAACGTATCCCGAACCTCCAATACCGGTGGCATATCTTCCACGTCCAAATCAATATTCAATCCATCAAACCCCGAACCCGCGGTCAACGAACACTTCTCAGATAAAGACAACTCCTGCTTCCCCGGCTGACGGACCTCCATGGCCCACGTAGATTGGAAAATTTCCAGTGACATACTTCGGGTATTTATCATGCCAAATAGACCGATTGTTGATTAGGGGAGCTGTTCATCTCGATAGAGCGGGATTCAATTTAGGGTTTTGAGCGCGAAGAGCGTTTATCGATTCTTTATCAACTTGCGTACCCCCAAGAGTGAGACTTCGCAATGCAACGAGACCGCTTAACGCACTGATGTCGCTGATTTTCGTACCCCCAAGAGTGAGACTTTGCAATGCAACGAGGCCGCTTAACGCACTGATATCGCTGATTTTCGTACCCCCAAGATAGAGACGTTGCAATCCAATGAGACCACCTAACGCACTGATATCGCTAATTTGTGTACCCCCAAGATCGAGACTTCGCAATGCAATGAGACCGCTTAACGCACTGATATCGCTGATTTGCGTACCCCCAAGATAGAGACTTTGCAATGCAATGAGGCCGTTTAACGCACTGATGTTGCTGATGTGCGTACCCTCAAGAGCGAGACTTTGCAATGCATAGAGAGCGGGTAAGGGAGGGGGGGGGGGGGGGGGGGGGGGGGGGGGGGG
>JAALKB010000309.1 GCA_011088265.1 Gammaproteobacteria bacterium | reverse complement strand
CAGCTTGGGCATAGTCAGCCGAGATTATCCACAGCGGTTGGTTTAATGGAAGCAAACATTGAGGAGCCCATTGTGTTAGAGGAAATTGCTGCTCATGCCGGGATTACAAAACGACAGATGGAGCGCTTATTCAGGAAATATCTGAAGGTAACGCCAGCGCGTTATTATGTGAAGTTGAGATTGATTCGTGCCCGACAGTTACTGATCCAAAGTAGTATGGGGGTTTATGATATTGCCGTGGCCACAGGATTTGTTTCAGGTCCTCATTTTAGTAAGTGTTACCGGGACGTGTTTGGCGTTTCGCCTAGTCAGGAACGCGTTAATCGCCTCGAGTAATTAATTGGATTGGTTATCAGTTCAATCGGAGCGGATCAGACAGGGTTAGGTGGTCGAGGACGATAGGAAGAGATAATCGATTGGCATGGATAGTGAGCTAGTGTTTGGACTTCGTGTTTTGAACCAGAGCGGGAGCGCCATTGAATTCTGGAGTTTTGTTGTAAATGTCTATGAGTAAATGACCGTGAAAAGTAGCCATCGAATTGGATTTCTCTATGCCCTCGCCGCCGCAGTTGGATTAGGCGCAATTACCACTCAGGCAAAACTGGTCTACGCCGATGGTGGCAATGCCTTTACCCTGATGTTTTGGCGTTTTGTGATGTCGGTCGCGGTTATTGGACTGTTGTTGTTGGTCCGGAGGGTTTCTTTCAGGGTCTCAGTTATTCAAATCTGTTTTGTTATTGGGATTGGTTTGGTCTGGTGCCATGATTAGCTATCTGATGTCAGTGCAGTTTATTTCGGTCAGTATTGCCGTATTAATTCTTTATTCCTATCCATTAATTGTTCTATTGATCGGTATTTTTAGCGGAAAAATACAACCAAATTTTAAAATGCTATTGCTTTTTTTTATTGTGTTCGCTGGCATTGGTCTCATGTTAATGGATGGAGAATTTGAACTGGGTATGTGGGGAGTGGCGCTGGCGTCTTTGGCGGCATTGGGTGCGACGTATACGTTCATCGTGGGGGAGCAGATAGCACCGAAAATGAATCCGATCATGCTGACATTCTGGGTTAATTTGGTAGGGCTAATTTTGATCATTCCATTGGTATTCAACCAATTTCATTTGCCTGAAAGTGCGGAGGGCTTTTGGGCATTGGCAGGGGCGACAGCCTGTTACATTGCCGCGATTATTTGCCAGTTTCAGGCGCTGTCTAGAATCACATCGGAAAAAGCAGCATTTATTTTGAATACCGAACCCGTGGTTTCCATCGTCCTTGCCATGTTGATTCTCAATGAATCGTTAACGACAATTCAATGGGTTGGTGTTCTGTTGGTAATGGTAGTACTGTTTCTTTTTACCCTGGGTGTATCCCGGGATTCCGCAGAGGGATAGGTCATTGTATTCGATCACAGAACCTAGGGTAGAACCCCGGGCTTTTCTGGTCCAGTGCTGGAAAGCCGCTGTTCGCGCTGTGGAGGGCGAAAATGCTGTTCGGGTAGCACTTGATGAAAGCGGTCCTGAATCTATTTCTCACTTGCTTGCGGTGGGTAAGGCAGCGTCAACGATGTGTAAAGGTGCTTTGCCAATTCTGAATCACGACGGCCGGTGTTTAGTGATTACAAAGGATGGTCATGTGGATGATGATTTGCGGCATCGTGAAAATGTTGTTGTCATTGAATCTTCCCACCCCATTCCTGATCAACGCAGTCTGGATGCGGGTGCCCAGGCGTTGGAATTCGTGCAATCCATGCCAGCAGAATCAGTCTTATTAATGTTGGTTTCAGGAGGAGCATCAGCCTTGATGGAAATGCTGCCGAGTGAGATCGGTTTGGTTGAGCTCCAGGAAATGACGGATGAGCTGATCTCCAAGGGATACCACATTGGTCAAATCAATGCGGTGAGAAAATCAATCTCCCTAATAAAAGGGGGTAAGTTGCTTAGCCATTTTGGTGGAAGAAAAGTAACTGTATTTGCGATATCGGACATTCCCAACGATGATCTCGATCTTGTGGGCTCCGGGATCGGATCGGAAGGAAAGCCCTCCGAGACCGATTTTGAGATTAACTTTTCGTTGCCGGACAAAGTTTCTGGGATTCTGGGAGGTTTGTCGTCCACGCCCACGCCCACGCCCATGCCCACCGGCTTTTCGACCAATCAGACTAGTCATATCTACAATAATGAAGACCATACTAACTACTGCGGTAAAATTATTGCTTCCAATAGCATTGCCAGGCAGGCAGCGGCGAAGTTTGCAAAGGCACAGTGTATCAATGTGGTAATGGAGCGATCAGCATTGAATGACGATGTGTTTAAGGTAGCGCAGAATTTAAGCGATCAAATATGCATCGGGGCGCCGGGACTGTATGTGTTCGGAGGTGAACCCACGATTAATTTGCCGGAGGTGCCGGGAACAGGTGGGCGAAATCAAAGTCTGGCCCTTGCTATTGCAAAACTGATTCGGGGAGCCCAGGGCATTACGGTGATTGCCGCCGGTACCGCCGGCACCGATGGACCCACGGATGCTGCGGGAGGAATTGTCGATGGCGATACGTTCGATGCTCTGGATGGCGCTGACGAAGCGCTGGCAGGAGCTGACGCGGGGACCTGGTTGCAGCAGGTAGGGGGCTTGTTTGTCTCCGGCCCAACTGGCACGAATGTGATGGATTTGGTTATTGCGCTCAAGCAGGAAGACAGAAAACATGGCGAGTAAAATGGATACTTTAGATGAAACCTGACATAAAACGCGATAAACACCATAAAACATTGAGAGATGGTTATCAAAGGTAGAAACTCCTGAAATCAACATAGGTGAAAACCGAAGAAACAATGAAGAAACAATAATGAGATCAACAAAAACAATTCACGTTATCAGTTGTCATGCCGAAGGTGAAGTTGGCGATGTAATCGTCGGAGGGGTCCTGCCTCCTCCGGGAGAAACGATTTGGGAGCA
>JAALKB010000308.1 GCA_011088265.1 Gammaproteobacteria bacterium | reverse complement strand
TAAATACACCGAGCAGATAATCAGGCAATTCACTATTATCAACATCTTTTCTGAATTTTAATTATTACTATGGCAACCTATCCTTTTCAGTGGCAAGACCCATTCAATTTCGACGAACAGCTTAGCGAAGAGGAGCGGCTTGTTCGTGACAGTGTGAAGGATTTTTGCAACGACACATTGATGCCCGGAATCGTACAGGCGAATCGTAAAGAGCATTTCGATCCCGCAATCATGCAGCAATTTGGTGATCTTGGAATGCTGGGCAGCACGTTACCTGAAAAATATGGTTGCGCTGGACTAAATCACGTTTCCTACGGTCTTGTTGCCAGGGAGGTCGAACGTGTGGATAGCGGTTATCGTTCGGCTATGAGCGTGCAATCATCTTTGGTGATGTATCCCATTTACGCTTATGGCAGCGAAGAACAGAAGCAACGTTTTTTACCTGAACTGGCAAAAGGAAATCTGATTGGCTGTTTCGGCTTAACTGAACCCGATCATGGTTCCGATCCCGCAAGTATGGTAACCCGCGCTGAGAAGGTAGATGGGGGATATTTGCTAAATGGGGCCAAGATGTGGATTAGTAATTCTCCGATTGCAGATATCGCTATCGTATGGGCCAAACTGGATGGATCAATTCGGGGATTTATCGTTGAGCGGGCAATGGACGGTTTCAGTACGCCAAAAATTGAAGGGAAAATGAGCCTTAGAGCATCCATTACCGGGGAGATCGTATTGGATAATGTGTTGGTACCCGAAGAGAACCTTTTACCCAATGTGTCCGGATTAAAAGGCCCCTTTGGTTGCTTGACAAAAGCGAGATTCGGAATTGCCTGGGGGGTGCTCGGGGCGGCAGAGTTTTGTTGGCATGCGGCGAGAGACTATACGATGGAGCGCAAGCAGTTCAATCGACCTCTGGCTCAAACCCAGTTGGTGCAGAAAAAATTGGCAGATATGCAAACTGAAATTACTCTGGGGTTACAAGCCTGTTTGCGGATTGGCCGGCTTATGGATGAAGACACCTGTGCGGTTGAGAATATCTCCCTAATTAAACGCAATAATTGTGGCAAGGCGCTTGATATAGCAAGAGTGGCACGAGACATGCACGGTGGAAATGGTATTTCGGATGAGTATCATGTTATTCGTCACATGTGCAATCTGGAGACGGTGAATACCTATGAAGGTACCCATGATGTCCATGCCCTAATTCTGGGGCGGGCGCAAACGGGTTTGCAGGCGTTTTTCTAAATTCACACTGATTTTTAGAGCATTCCTAACAAGTAGATAATGGAAGGGAAAGAAATCATATGAAGGTTTACTATTTTGCCTATGGCTCGAATTTGCTGTTTGCCAGATTGCATGCCAGAACGCCATCTATCATGAACATGGGTATCGGTTATCTTCCCAGCCACAGGCTGTCGTTTGATAAGCCAGGACGGGACGGTTCCGGGAAATGCGGGATCGAAGCGGTGGAAGGGGCTGAGTTTATTTTTGGCGTTCTATACGAAATGGATCGTGCAGAAAAACCCTTGCTTGATGAAATAGAGGGGTCCGGCCACGATTATGTGGATAAACCTGTGGTGGTGAATAGTGGCGATGGGCCAGTAAATGCCTTTACCTACTATCCCACCCATTTGGATCAATCCTTAAAGCCTTATGACTGGTACAAAGCTTTCGTTCTGGAAGGAGCAATAGAAAACGGTTTTCCAGAACACTATATTGAATATATACGATCCGTAGAGTGCATGGTGGATCCAGATGAAAGCAGGAGAAAGGAAAATTTCGCAATTTTGAAATCCGTGATTTTGAAATCAAAATAGCCCGGCCCATCGTGTATAGACGCTAACCCAGGAATGAAAATTATTCGCAGTAAGGACTTCGAAGCTGACAGAGCCTGGGGCGCATTGGATATCGCGAACATGGGCGGCGTTACTACCCGTTTGCACTGGACTGATGAACCTTATAAGTGGCATGTCAATGACGGGGAAGAAGTTTTCGTCGTACTGGGCGGGTCGGTTGAGATGCGTTACAGGGAAGGTAATGTGGAGCGCGTTTGTTTGCTTGAGATAGGAGACATTTTCTTCGCTTCGGTGGGAACAGAACACGTTGCTCATCCCTTGGGTGTAGCAAGGGTTTTGGTGGTAGAAAAAGCGGGAAGTGTTTAATCAAATTATTTCAGAATTGTGAAACCGGTACAAAATGATCATAAAGAATAAGGAACAATTAAGGGATATTTATGCGCAACCAAAAGGAAGAAGTGTAGCGAAGCAGATGTCGTCCCTGGAAAAGCACAGTAGACGATTTATCGAACTTTCGCCTTTTATGATTCTTGCTAGCCATGGTAAGACAGGGTTAGTCGATGCTTCACCCCGGGGTGGCGCACCTGGTTTTGTTACCATATTGAGCGAAAAAAGACTGCTTATTCCTGACTCCAAAGGAAACAATCGGCTGGATGGTTTAACTAATATTATTGAAACTGGCAGAGTCGGAATGATTTTTATGATTCCTGGTGTAGATGAAACACTGCGTGTCAACGGCAACGCTGTGGTGAGCAATGACCCTGATCTTCTTGGACTGTTTTCTACAGAAAAAAACCCGCCTAAAACGGTCATCGACGTGGAACCTCTGGAAGTGTATCTACACTGTGCGAAAGCCTTTATGCGTTCCCGGTTGTGGTCCATGGATGCCCAAATTTCTAGAAACGGTTTGCCGATCATGGCAAGGATGATTAACGATCAAACCGGCTCAAATTATGATGAGGAGTCACAGGAGTCCATGATAAAAAGGTATCAGGCAGATCTTTAGAAAAAATGACGGATCAAGAACAAATCTATCAAGAACAGGCCTATCACAAGCAAACCTTTGAGCTCAAAGGCTCATATATTGAACTTTACAAGCTAATTAAGCTATTTGCACTGGCGAGCAGCGGTGGAGAAGCAAAGCACTTTATTGATCA
>JAALKB010000307.1 GCA_011088265.1 Gammaproteobacteria bacterium | reverse complement strand
CCAGTTTATACTGGATATGTAGCCTTTTCGGGTTCTTCAGGGACGACTAAGTACAGTAATCACTGTATTGTTGTCTGTATCCCGTCTGCCAGCATTGTCTCAAATCAACTCGAGGTAGAAAAAGGATTGAGCGAGGAAGAACTTGCTCTAATTGTTGACGCTGAGGTTCAACGAATAATGCCCGACGCGAATGAAGAATTAAGTGTCGATTATTCAATCATTGAAGAAGGACTTTCGACCGCTACCCACGATACCCAGGCCCTGGATTTGATTGAAATTTGTCTGTGCCGAAGGTCAATTGTTGATGATGTTGTACGAAAAGTGAAAAAATGTGGATTTGTGGCGGATATCGTCGATGTTGATATTTATGCATTACGTCGAATGTTTGAATCTTCAAGACGAAGTGATAGTGACATAACGAACAAAACTCATGCCGTGGTCGAATGTGGAGAATCCGTCGCCTATTTGCTGGTTTGGTATGAAAACGAATTTGTTTACGGAAGGGAAATGGTACTTCATGGTGGTATTAGCGCTGGCATCTCCGAAGCCGGTTCTGGGATCTCAATTCACACCTCGGAACAGTATATCCGTCATCTTTTACAGGAGTTAGGGCGATCTGTAAGGCTATTTTTCTCCTCAGGTATTCACCGAAAAATTGACAAAATCTGGTTGTCTGGAAAATACGCCGGAACGCCGGGCCTTGGGAAAAACATCGGTGATCAGTTCAATATTCCAACGAGTTCGCTAAACCCCTTCGATTCAATGGAAATGGAAATGGAAATGGGAGAAGGGAGGGATAAGACACGAACCCCAAGTGACCCATTTACGTACTGCGTAGCAACGGGTTTGGCATTGAGGGGGCTGCGGTGAATAGCGTCAATTTATTGCCATGGAGAGATCTGGAAACGAAAATAAAAGATAGACGATTGATCGTCGTGAGTTTTTTGATCCTAGTAGTGTGTATCGGAACGACTGTGATGCGCTTTGTATCCCTTAATCAAATAAAACAGAGCCGGTTTGAAAGAAACAGTTTTCTGGTATCTCAAATTGAAGAACTGGAGGAAAATATTATCGAGCTTAAGGAGTCATTAGATGAAAGAAAGCACATCCCGCAATGAGAGCTCGAAGTGGAAAAAATCTGGAGTAAGCACAAACAGACGAATCATTCTCTGAGTGAATTGGCCAGAACATTACCCGCTGGCACGGCATATGATCGTGTCGCGAGGGTTGATGGCAAGTTGATTTTGAAAGGCCGAACAAAATTGGCAGCTTCTGTTTACAGTCTGGGTCACGATCTTCGGTCGTCAAAATGGTTTTCAGATGTGAGTCTCGAAGTGATTAATACTGCGGTAGAAAATGGGCAATCCATCAGTGAATTCCAACTAATCGTTATCGAGGCCAATGAGGCTTAGTTCTGGAAAATGGAGCGAAATTGAATTTGATCGTTTGTCGAGTTGGCCAAGGAAGTTTCGATGGTTCGTAGTCTGTTTGATTTCTCTTGGAGTTTTGCTCGTTGGAGAATTTGCGTTCATCTCCCCAGAAAAACAACTACTTGAAAGATTGTTATTACGGGAGCAAAAAAAACGAGCCACTTTTTTGGTTAGAAAAGATGAATTTTTCGCTTTGCAAAATGAAAAACAGCAATTGGACAAAGCCGAATCGAAACTCGATTTGGCTTTGTCTATTTTTCCTCAGACCCAAAGCTCATCTGAAATACTGAGTATCGTTTCTGAACAGGGAATGAAAAGCGGTTTAATCTTTAGTCAACTAAAACCAGACAAAAAGGTAACAAAAACGTTTTACGAAATCTGGCCAGTATCTATTTATGGGGAGGGCGTCTACTTGCAGTTCACAGACTTCCTTCATGAGATTAGTAGAAAAGCAGTTTTGATCAGTGTTGAGGAAATGAGCATCGAACGATCTGAAAACTCTTTGGCAATTACGGCAACATTACATGGTTACAAACTTAGGGCAAACGGCATGGCGGAGATTGAGGGTATATGAAGCCTCTGGTCTCCATGCCAGGGAGTTCCGGGGTACGATGGTTTGGATTGGTTTTATTGCCCAGTGTCGTTTCATTATTGTACGGTTGTTCGCCGATGGAGTCCCGACATGGTCTGGAGGACTGGGTCAGTAGTCAGCTTGTTAAAAAACAGCAGATAAGCCCAATAAGCTCAATAAGCCTAAGGCTTAAAAAATCCTCTACCAATGACAAGGAGCACAGTCATATAAATACCATCGATATATTCGATTTGGACCGTGTCACCCCCAGAATTGAAATCCGTAAGAAAAATAACGAGATAGTAAGCGAAGAAAGTAAAAGACGTCCGTTGGAGAAGCTGGAGACCTATGATCTGAAAGCGCTGACCCTGGTTGGTTTATTGGAAAAAAAGAATCAACAGTGGGGTGTAATTCGAACCCCTGATGCATTAACTATAAAAGTGTCTATAGGTAACTACATTGGTCGGAACAAGGGGAAGGTGATTCGTATCAATAGAGGTTCACTAACCTTACAGGAGACACATAAAAACAGGGTGGGCCAATGGATCCGAAAAGATGTCGAGTTGAGCATGGTTAAGGATTATTGAGCTGTTTTGTTGGGGAAGTAAATGGAAATTCGGGTGTTTCTCCTTGGGGGAGCTTCATCTTCTGGGCTTGCTCGATACTGGAGAAATATGAAATCTATTTTAAGGGATGAAGATGATGAGGAGCAGGAAGCTACTTTGTTTTTCGGTGTTGTTCGTGACATTCATCGGATGTCACGTTGCCGGGTTTGCCGCCTGGGCAAAAGAGAAAGGCGAATTGCAGCCGCTGGGAAGCGTGATATCAGATAAACACCCCACTCGTGCTAATGATGGAAATATGATTGAAAAAATAGATTTACATCGGAGTATGGAGGGGGCGGGATTGGGTTTTAAGAGCGGGGGGGGGGGGGGGGGGGGGGGGGGGGGGGGGGGG
>JAALKB010000060.1 GCA_011088265.1 Gammaproteobacteria bacterium | reverse complement strand
CGAAAATGACGCATGATCGCTAACGACATCGCGCCTTTTTTCAGGACGGACTAGTGTAATCAATCCCATAAAACCCAGAAAAACACCCAGTGATTTTCTGAAGGTCATGGGTTCTTCCTGGACGAAAAAATGTGCTAGAACAAAAGTACATATCGGCATACATCCCATCAAGATTGCTGCCATGACACTGTCAATATAAACCTCTCCACTGCTGATTAGCAAAAAAGGTAAGGTATTACCGAGCAGGCCGACTACCAAATAAAGTAGTAGGGCTTCTTTGTGTAGGGGGATTCTTTCGCCCTTATATAGGAGAAAAAGACAAAGAATTATGGAGGCGAGGGTCAGTCGGATCGCAGTCAGCGTAATTGGACCGACGGTCTGGACGCCAATCTTAATCAATAAGAAAGAAGTGCTCCAGATCGAAGCGAGCAAAAACAGTAACAGATAATTTGTCAGGTTATTTCGCATTGGTTTCTATGATAAGTTTCCACACAATGTTTGCCATGCTTTTTTGAAGCAGATATTGATCATGCCGTGTTAGCCTGTCGTACTCACTCAATGATCCTGATAACAGATTGATCTCGACCACAGATTTTGACCACAACTCTTGACAGCAGGAAACGGACAGCAGGAAACGCAATCGCTGTTTGTAGATAAATCAAATGCTAAATCCCAATGAACCCTCTCCCTACGAAGTCATCAATGAAAGCGGTGATGCGCCCATTCTGATTACCTGTGATCATGCAGACAATCGGATACCTGAAAGTCTTAAGGGACTTTCCATTAGCGATGCTTTGCGAGGGCAGCATATTGCCTATGATATTGGCGCAAAACAAGTAGCAATGATGCTATCTGAGAAATTTGATGCTCCATTACTGGTTGCAAACTACTCACGCCTTGTCATCGATTTGAATCGCCACCCCGGTGACCCGGGGCTAATTCCACAGGTCAGCGATGGGCACGAAATTCCCGGAAACAAGGGCTTAACCCGGGCACAGCGCCACCAGCGAATGGATGCTCTCTTTGAACCGTATCACCGCAGACATAAAGTATTGGTCGATCAATTAGAAAGTCAACATGAGTCCCCCATTATTTTTTCTGTGCATAGCTTTACGCCAGTAATGCAAGGATTCGTACGTCCATGGCATTATGGCGTATTATGGGATCAATGCCATGAGCTTGCAGAGAAACTGGTGATTGGCCTGCGTCGGGATGAATCATTGTGTATCGGGGAAAACCAGCCCTATAATGCCGTTGAACCAAGGGGTTATTCCATGAATGTACACGCTCAGGATAGAGGGATTGACATGGGGTTGATTGAGATTCGGCAGGATTTGATTGAACACGAGACTGGTCAGAGAATTGCAGCAGGTATTGTTGGTAACGCATTGCGAGAAGCGATTGGTCGTGTATAACATTGGATGGTGTTAAAAGAGATAGGGTATTGAACTATCCCAGGATGCTGCGTTTGGAGTAATTCGGAATTTATGGTCGGAAACCCATAGACTTATAAATAACATAAAAAAATAGCCAAGGTGATTCACAATGAAGTTAGTTATTGCTGACTATAACTATTCCTCCTGGTCCATGCGGCCCTGGATGTTTGTTCGATATCACAAACTGGATATCGAAATTGAACGATTGATGTTTGAATCCCAGGAGCTGAGACGACAAATGGAGCGGAGTTTTTCCAATGGCAAAGTGCCTGTATTGATTGACGGTCCAATTGAAGTTTGGGATACCATTGCGATTCTTGAGTATCTTAATGAGAAATTTCCTCATTCTGGTGGTTGGCCAGAGTCTGCCGATGGAAGAGCAGTTGCTCGTGCAGTCTGCGCGGAAATGCATTCAAGCTTCCAGGGTTTGAGAAGCGATATTCCAATGAATTGTCGTCGGTATTTTCCGAGCTATGAGGTTGGAGAACGAGCAAAAAAGGACATCGATCGCATTCAGCATTTATGGCGATATTGTCGGGAAAAATTCGGCCATCAGGGTCCCTGGTTATTTGGAAATTTCACCATTGCGGATGCGATGTATGCGCCGGTTGTGATGCGTTTTCGTAGTGTTGATGTTGATTTGGATGAGGTGAGCCAGGCGTATTGTAAAACCATGAACGAAAGTGAAGCGGTGAGGGAATGGTTGCAACACGCGCAACAGGAAAGCCACGTCTTCGATGAAGATGAGCTGGACTGGCCATCGGAACTACTTTGATAATTGCGTTGTCTCTGGGTAAAATATCCTGGGTAAAACGTCAGGGGAAAAACATCCAGAGTGGAGCAGAGGAAGTTTGACTATTTGATGTCGTCGTGAAAAGAATAAGGTGGAATTCAGTTACAATTCGGCGTTACTGAATTGAATATAGAGTGAGTAGCAAAATTCGTGTCTGGAAATAGTTTTGGCCATCTTTTTACCGTTTCAACTTTCGGGGAAAGCCATGGACCTGCAATAGGGGGAGTGGTTGACGGTTGTCCTCCAGGTTTGGAGATTGATGCAGAAGATTTGCAAATAGACCTTGATCGACGTAAGCCTGGCCAATCGAAATACACGACCCAAAGAAAAGAGCCCGACGAGGTGGAAATTCTATCCGGCGTTTTTGAGGGAGTAACGACGGGAACCCCAATTGGGCTCCTTATTCGTAATCAGGATCAGCGCTCCAGGGACTATGACAAGATCAAGGATCGATACCGACCGGGACACGCCGATTATACTTATCAGAAGAAATATGGGTTAAGAGACTATCGGGGCGGTGGTCGTTCTTCTGCCAGGGAGACTGCCATGAGAGTGGCCGCAGGTGTCATTGCGAAAAAGTATTTAAAGCAACATTATGGAGTAACGATTCGGGGTTGTGTCTATCAAATTGGCGACAGGGAAATTCCCGTTAATAATTGGAGTGAGGTAAATAAAAATCCTTTTTTTGTGGCAGATCACCACAGTATTTCGGAGCTTGAGGAGCTGATTAAAACCATTCGCAAAAAGGGCGAGTCAGTGGGAGCGGGTGTCTACGTCGAAGCATGCGGTTTACCAGTTGGATGGGGTGAGCCAGTATTTGACCGTCTGGATGCGGATATTGCCAAGGGCATGATGAGCATTAATGCCTCAAAAGGAGTGGAGATAGGGGCGGGATTTAAGTCAATCAGCCAACTGGGGTCAGAGCATCGTGATGAGCTTGATGCTTCCGGATTCAAATCGAATCATGCCGGGGGAATCCTTGGAGGTATTTCAAGTGGGCAGGATATTCAGGTTCGGGTTGCATTTAAACCTACCTCTAGCATTACCGTGCCAGGTAAAACCATCAATTTGGACGATGAAATCGTGGATGTTGTGACTACCGGAAGACATGATCCTTGTGTAGGGATTCGGGCGGTGCCTATCGCGGAGGCGATGTTGGCGTTGGTGCTTATGGATCATGCCCTAAGGGATCGAGCACAAAACCTCAGGAGCCTCTAAACAGGGCGCCTAAATAAGTCCCCCAAATAAGGACCGTCGTATGAAGTTGGCATCATGAAACCAGACGAGACAGAGCAGACAGGGTCAGATCCCCAGGTGCGGTAGCCAATAGCCCCGGTAGGGCATCGTTATTTGGGCATAGGACGTTATGCAAAGTGGGCATAGGACTTATGCAAAGGATGTGGTCTTTCATGCCACAGAGAGCAGGCAACAGCATTCCGGGATGAAAACGCTGCTTTCATAGTCCACTCTCAATCACAGTGTTTTCGAGCATTATGATATGATCGGCTCAATTTTCATTCCTGTTTTCAGGCAATTTTATGGTAGCTCAGACTCTTTACGATAAAGTGTGGCAACAACACGTTGTTCATCGATACGAAGATGGAACCACTTTGATTTATATTGATCGACATCTGGTACACGAAGTTACTTCACCCCAGGCTTTTGAAGGGCTTCATTTGGCAAATCGGAAACCATGGCGAGTGGACACGATGCTCGCGGTTCCGGACCATAATGTTCCGACAACAACGGACGGTGCTGGCATAGACGATCCGGTTTCCAGGCTTCAGGTGACTACCCTTGACCAAAACTGCCACCACTTTGGGATTACAGAGTTTGATATGTCTGATCCCAGACAGGGAATTGTCCATGTGATCGGACCTGAGCACGGCGCGACGTTGCCGGGAATGACCATTGTTTGTGGAGACTCACACACTTCTACTCATGGCGCATTTGGGGCGTTAGCATTTGGTATTGGTACCTCAGAGGTTGAGCATGTCATGGCGACTCAATGTTTGATGCAGCGAAAATCCAAAAACATGCGTGTATGGTTGCATGGAGACAAACGACCGGGTGTGACAGCAAAGGATCTGGTGTTAGCGGTTATTGGAGAAATCGGCACCGCCGGTGGAACGGGATACGCCATCGAATTCGGCGGTCCAGTGATCCAGGAATTATCCATGGAAGGCCGTATGACGGTTTGTAATATGGCAATCGAAGCCGGCGCTAGAGCGGGTATGATCGGAGTGGATCAGACGACGGTGGATTATCTAAAAGGAAGACCCTATGCCCCTTCCGGTGAAAATTGGGACATGGCAGTCGAGTTTTGGTCGGACTTGAAGACAGACAAAGACGCGGTTTTTGACCACGAAGTTACTCTTGATGTAAGCACACTACAGCCCCAGGTAACCTGGGGCACGTCACCGGAAATGGTAGTCGATATCACCGATACGGTGCCGAATCCTGATGATGTAACAGATTCGGTTAAGCGGGAAGGAATGGTTCGAGCATTAGAGTACATGGGGCTAACCGGGGGGACTCCCATGAATCAGGTTGAACTGGACCTGGTTTTCATTGGATCCTGCACCAATAGCAGACTGGAAGATCTTCGTGAGGCTGCCGAGGTAGTTAAAGGAAAAAAGGTCGCTGATTCAATTAAGCAAGCGTTAGTAGTTCCGGGGTCGGGGTTGGTAAAAAGAGCGGCAGAGTCTGAAGGCTTGCATCAGGTGTTCATCGATGCGGGTTTCGAATGGCGAAATCCTGGCTGTTCAATGTGTCTGGCAATGAATGCGGATCGATTGGAACCAGGAGAACGGTGTGCGTCTACATCCAATCGGAATTTTGAAGGACGCCAGGGTCAGGGAGGTCGGACCCATTTGGTTTCTCCCGCAATTGCCGCCGCCGCCGCCATAGCGGGACACTTTACTGAACTGACGGAGATTTAATATGCGAGCCTTTACCGTATTAAGTGGTTTGGTCTTACCCCTTGATCGATCGAATGTGGACACGGATGCCATTATCCCCAAGCAGTTTCTAAAGTCAGTGAAACGGACGGGCTTTGGTCCTAATCTGTTTGATGAGTGGCGTTATCTTGATCATGGTGAACCGGGTATGGATAATGGGAATCGACCAGCTAATCCTGATTTTGTGCTCAATTTTCCTCGGTACCGAAATGCAGAAGTGCTTCTTGCAAGGGAAAATTTTGGATGCGGTTCTTCGAGGGAACATGCCCCATGGGCTTTGCTGGACTACGGTATTCGGTGCGTCATAGCGCCAAGCTATGCGGATATCTTTTTCAATAATTGTTTCAAGAATGGGATTTTGCCTATTACATTAAACGATGACGTTATCCAATCATTATTTGAACAGGTGGAAGCACAGCCAGGATATTCAGTCGTGGTTGATTTACCAAATCAAACAATCACCGACCCCCATGGTGAGATACTTGCATTCGAAGTTGAAACCTTCCGTAAGCACTGCCTGGTGAACGGCCTGGATGATATTGGGCTTACCTTGCAGCATTCCAATCTGGTGAAAGAGTACGAAGAAAAACGGAAGTTGGAAACCCCATGGCTTTTTAATCGGTAATGTGGGTAAGGTGATGAAAATCCATATTGATTCAACAAAATCACTTTAGGTGGATTTTTATGTGGGCTTTATGACATGTTTAAGCGATTAAAATCATTAGCGGTATTGGTGATTCTTTTTCCAGTTGTCGTGAATGCCATTGGCTTGGGAGGAATTACTGATCGATCCCAGGTCGGCGAAAACCTCGATATTGAATTGATTCTTGAAGGAGTCGGGGCTGATAATTTAGGAGATTTGAAAGTCGGTTTGGCATCAAGAGAGGAGTTTCTTGATGCCAGAATCGCCTATCCCCGGGATGATTCCATTTTCGGATTTGATGTTCGAGAGGCCAATGGTGGCTCTCGTCTGGTTATCACGTCAACGACGCCTTTCCCAGATTCACATCTTCGATTGCTAATCGAAGTTGTTCTCAGAGAGGATGGACTGGATGTGGAAAGGGTAGTCAAGGAATACATTATCTTGCTCGAACCATCGAGCTCTCAAAATGCGATTCAACCAAACGCTAATTTAGAGTTAGAAACCGACAATGAAGAAGCCTCGATTTTTTCAACAAAGGAGAGATCGTTTATAACAGGGGATGGTGATTCTTTGTCTGGCATCGTCAAGGGACTCGATGTGCCTGATTCTATTTCAATTTATCAGATCACTTCTGCAATAGTCCGAGCGAGCCCCAATGCGTTTTTGGATGGCAACATGAATCAATTGATTATTGGAGAAAAGCTAACAATTCCATCCTGGCAGGCTATATCTGAAATAGACGAAAATGAAGCATTGGATGATTTCAATGATCAGGCGGAAAGGTATGCAAAATGGCTGGAAATTGGCTCTTCATCTGATTCTGACAATTCTTATTCTGACAATGATGACGCTGCTCTACAGGGCGAAGAGTCAGAAACCCCGGTTCCCGCCCAAAACCTGAATGATTCTGGGGATTCAGAAAACGAGAATGTCTCCAACAACGGTTCGACTGGAGCATCTCAGTCAGCAGCTGAAATTAACGCTGGATTAGAAGGGGAAAATGTCACGGACTCCGAAGCTTCCGAGGCAAGGGAAGTCGCTGCATTGACACCCGAAAGTAGCGAAGATGTGAGTGCGGAGGCGACGCTCAAACTCTCTGATAGGGCTGATAGTTCGGCAGATGTCCAGCACACGCAGCCGCTTGAAATTGAAGTTGTCATCATCTCGGGTCAGAAAACAGAGCCGAGTATTTCGTCAGACGAGTCCGTCGGTCAGAATTCTTTTACTATACCGAACATTATTCAAAATGAGACAACACCCCTCAGCCAAACTGAGTCGGGTAATGGTAACTCTCTGGCATTGACGAGTGAAGATGAGTTTGAGAAAGGGGTACGAACGGATTCCACGAAAGTCGATAGTGAGAACGGTGCACGTTATGGATGAGGGTGGGACTACGGAAATTGTCGATGAAAATAATATCGATGAAAACAATGACCGAATAACGGAGTATGGGCTCATTGAATCCCCCGAAGCACCCATGCTGCTTGATTCAACGAGCGAGCTCACCTACGGAATCAATGTGTTGAAAGATGTCGATGAGGGAGCAGAATCCTCTGATAGTGGACCTGATAGTGATATTGTAACTGTCGAAGAGAATCCAGATACCGAACCAAACCTGGAGAAATCCATACCGTCTGAGTTGGCGCCAGAACCTGATGGAGAAACGGAAATGGTGATAGAAACGCCGATCGATTCCACCGTTTCCACCACTGGCGACACTCCGGCTGATATGCCTGCGGACACCCTGGCAGATACCTCGACAGGTATCTCGGCAGACGCTCCATTGAATTCAGTAACCTCCATCGATGGCGGAGACAACGACGGCGATAATAACCTATCTATCCGGGTCACTCCGTTAGAAAAAGATGAGGTGAGTCCATCTGCCATTGATGAAGAGGTTGTGGATCAAGAGTCGTTTACTACAGCGTTTACTATCCTTGGTGACGAAGATGAGGTGTCTGCACCCCAATAATTGCCGCCTGCGGAGATTGACTCAGCGGATTCAAACTCCTCTATACCTGCCCAGTCTTCGAATCCTGTGCTGGAAGGAGGTATTGATCTTAAAATAAAACAGATCCTTGAACGTAGCTATGGCCTGATTTATGAATATGTTTCCAAACTTTTTTGGGTTTTGCTAGGCATCATTCTGCTCTTATTGGGCTATCGTTTTGTTATGATGAAAAAGAAAAAGTTGCTCAACAACGATTCAAGAATGACTGAAGTGACTTCCCAGGGGGATGAGTCTGTTATTGAAGACATCGCTGATACAGAGCCCTTTGTGTCAGATGTGCAAATGCAGTCATCATCAGCATTTCAGGAACCACTATCAGAGTTAGATAGTACTCACACTAGTGATGACTCTCGCGGAACTTCGGGAGTGATGGGTACCGTCTTATTCAATGGCAGGGAGGGTTTGGATGAAAATGTTGCAGATGAGCCAGCGTGGGATGACGATCAGAATCAGCAACTCAATGAACAAACCTCAAAACCTGATGAAGCCCACGAGAGCGCTGCGGAGGTTGAAAGCGTTTCAGAAAAGCTTGAGCCAGTAACATTTGAGACTGACCCGTTCGCTGTTCAGGATTTGGGGTCGGAGCCGACGCCCGGGGATGAGGGAGGGGAAAGCTCAGACCTGGCTGAAGTGGAAGCAACATATAATGAAATTACACGAAGGGATCAGGAACAGGACAATTTACCTTCGGGGCAAGTGGACATTCTGGAACTGAATGAAACAGAGGTTGGTTTGTCCATCGATGAAGATTCCCGAACCAATGAGGAAGACGTCTATACCGGAGATGAAGATGAAGACGCCCCGACCATTATTGCCTTTGATGACTCGGCGGACGAAGGGGTAGATTTGCAGGATCCAGAAACGGCGTTAGATCTGGCTAGAGCTTATCTGAAACTTGGTCAGGAATCTGTCGCCAAGGGGTTTATCGATGAGAAGTAATCGTAAATGGGAACGAGGCACAAAAAGCTCTGGCTCACGCTCTGTCAAAAGAACTATCTGATTCAGAAGAATAAAATAATCACCAGTTTTTGACGCCATGTGACGACCTCCGTGTAGACGCCTCCATGTCTCCTGTACAACCAGTGTATACAGCCGTGCCGTGGCTCACGTCGAGTGCAGCAAGGAAAGAACAGGAGAACGTTACGCGGTATGGCAAATGTGGTTAAGATAAAATTCGTTTGCTTTTATTTCGTCCATTTTACCTTGTCCAATTGTCTGGACTGAATAAAAAGTGACGGTTCTTAACTGTTGATCTTTCAGCCGTCTTTGGTCTTCTCTTTACCTGTCCCGTGCGGTGCCTTTGGCAAGCTCTGCAACAAAAGTATGAAGATTTTTCACAATTTCACTTTTAGGCAATTGCGCAGTTAATCCTTCTTCAATGGTGTTGATCAATGCTGAGCCAACAACAGCGGCATCTGCAACAGCTGCTGTACTGGCTACATGGTCCACGGTTTTGATACCAAACCCTACTGCGATGGGTAAATCAGTTTGCTTTCTGATTCTTGCGACTGCTTCGTTGGTATCCGAATGCTGGGCGGAATGAGTGCCTGTGATGCCAGTGATGGAAACGTAATAGACGAAACCAGAACTGTTTTTCAGGATTTTTGCCAAACGTTCATCATTTGCCGTGGGTGTAGCCAACCTGATCCAATTTAATCCAGCGGTCATGGAAGGGTGGCAGAGTTCTTCATCTTCTTCTGGAGGTAGGTCAACAATGATAAGACCATCCACACCTGCTTCAATGGCAGCATCGATAAATCGCTGGGTGCCATAGTAGTGGATAGGGTTGTAATACCCCATCAATACGATAGGCGTCTCATTATCCAACGTTCTGAAAGTAGCGACCTGGTCTAGAGTTTTTTGCAAGGTCATCCCATTTGCCAATGACCTGAGGTTAGCCAGTTGTATGGCGGGTCCGTCTGCCATGGGGTCAGAAAAGGGCATGCCGAGCTCAATAATGTCGGCACCAGCCGCCGGTAGACCATTGAGAATTTCCTGGGCAGTATTTGGGTCTGGATCTCCTGCGGTCAGAAAGGTTACCAGGCCTGCTTTATTTCGTTCTTCCAGTTGTTCGAATTTCTTTTCTATCCGGTTTTCGCCGATCATATTTCTACTCCCAATGCCTTGGCTACGGTGAATACATCTTTGTCGCCCCGACCACAAAGATTCATGATAATGATTTGCTCTTTATGCATACCTGGTGCAATTTTTGTCACGTGAGCTAATGCATGTGCTGGTTCCAGAGCAGGAATAATTCCCTCTGTGCGGCAGCAAAGCTGAAATCCTTCCAGCGCTTCGTCATCGGTGACAGAAACGTATTCCACTCGACCAATATCATGCAGCCAGGAATGTTCGGGGCCGATGCCCGGATAGTCCAAACCGGCTGAAATTGAATGAGCATCAATAATCTGTCCATCACCGTCCTGTAGTAGAAAAGTGCGATTCCCGTGGAGTACACCCGGTTTTCCACCGTTTAGTGATGCGGCATGCTGGCCGGATTCAACTCCATGTCCTGCAGCTTCTACCCCAATGATGTTTACCCCGGGGTCATCGAGGAAAGGATGAAAGAGACCGATAGCATTAGATCCACCGCCAATACAGGCGACGATTGTATCAGGTAGCCGATTTTCTTTTTCCAGAAGCTGGGCCCGAGCCTCAATGCCAATAATGCTTTGGAAATCCCGCACCATCTTAGGGTAAGGATGGGGCCCCGCAGCAGTACCGATTATGTAGAAAGTGTCATCTACATTGGTTACCCAGTCTCTTAATGCGTCATTCATCGCATCTTTCAAGGTGGCCGTTCCGCTAGTAACGGGAACGATTTCTGCTCCCAGCAATTTCATGCGAAAAACATTGGGTGCCTGCCTTTCAATGTCCTTGGCTCCCATATATACCACGCAAGGCAAATTAAAAAGAGCACAAACAGTCGCAGTGGCTACGCCGTGTTGTCCAGCACCAGTTTCCGCGATAATTCTTTTCTTGCCCATACGCCTGGCGAGCAGAATCTGACCCAGGGTATTGTTAATTTTGTGAGCCCCGGTGTGGTTTAGCTCATCCCGTTTGAAATAAATTTTCGCTCCGCCTAATTCATCCGTTAGCCGTTGCGCGAGATAAAGCGGACTCGGCCGACCGACATAGTCATTGGAGAAATAGTTTAGCTCGGACCTGAATTCTGGATCATCCTTGTATCTGTTGTAGGCCTCTTCTACTTCAAGAATCAAAGGCATCAATGTTTCTGCGACGAATCTGCCGCCAAAAATGCCAAAATGTCCTCCTTCATCCGGGCCTGAGCGGTAGGATTCGGGAGCAGAGGATTGGTCTGATGTATTCATAATGACTGTTGATTAATTTGCTAGGGCAATTATACAAGGAACCTTTTTACAAACCAGATATTTATTAACATCAGGGATGGGATTGGGGAAAAGTGCGTGGTCAAGGACACTGAATTTGATGCCGCATCTTACAAATAATAATGGAAACGTTCTTAGTTGACACGGGCTTAAAATTTGATATTATTCGTCATGCGCCGATTTGATATTCAGCTTGCGGGCGCCTTAATAAGTACGGCTAAAGAGACTTGGATAAATCCTGTTTTCGCTAACTCGATAAACACAATTGTTCTCGATAGCCGATAACGGGATTTTTTATGCCCGTCAGTATGTTGATTTTTTCAACGATGTTATTTACCAGTAGTCAGGACGGGTCCATGTTAGCTCCAGCGAAATCGTATCACCCTCAAACCGTGGCCATTCGCCATGGTCATGAACCTACCTTCCATCAGGAACATAACGAAGCCATTTTCATGACTTCCAGTTTTGTTTTTGACAATGCAGCTCAAGCAGCTGCAAGGTTTAACGGAGCGGAAGAAGGTAATGTTTATTCCCGGTTTACCAATCCCACAGTTGCCAGTTTCGAGCACCGCTTGGCGGCTATGGAAGAAGGAAAATATTGCGTCGCCATGGCATCAGGTATGGCCGCTATTTCTGGTGTGATCCTCACATTACTCAAAGCTGGAGATCATATTGTTACTTCGTCCAGTCTTTTCGGTACCAGTGTTTCTTTGTTCTCCAAAATTTTTAGTCGTTTTGGCGTTGAAACCACTTTTGTTAATCTATCGGAACCGGGTGAATGGCGAGATGCTGTGCAGGACAATACCCGCCTTTTTTTCCTGGAGTCCCCATCCAATCCCTTGTGCGAAATAGCTGATATACAGGCTATTGCTGACATCGCTCATGATTCAGAAGCTCTATTAATGGTAGACAATGCCTTTTGCACACCTGCATTGCAACAGCCACTTAAACTTGGGGCAGATATCGTGGTTCACAGCGCAACCAAATATCTGGATGGGCAAGGGCGTTGTGTCGGTGGAGCTGTGGTGACTAATCATAAAGATATCTATCAGGAGCTCATTGTGATGATGCGGACAAGTGGCCCCTGTCTGAGCCCTTTCAATGCCTGGACATTTAGCAATGGGCTGGAGACACTATCGATGCGAATGGCTCAACACAGCAAAAATGCATTTGAGCTGGCCAGATGGCTGGAAACCCACAACTCGGTTAAGTTTGTTAACTATCCCGGGCTAAAAACTCACCCCCAACATGAATTGGCAGCTAAACAGCGAAATCCTATGGCTGGAGCGTACGATGATGCAGGAGGGTTCGGGGGAGTCGTTTCATTCGAAGTCATAGGCGGTCAACAGCAGGCATGGGACGTTATCGACTCTACCAGGATTTTGTCAATTACTGCTAACCTGGGCGATATGAAAACAACGATTACCCATCCTGCCACCACAACCCATGGACGGTTGACTCAGCCACAAAGAGATAAAGCACGAATTTCCAACGGTTTGATTCGTGTGGCGGTAGGACTTGAATACATCGGGGATATCATTTCTGATCTGGAAACTGGATTGAACAAAATCGGGCTGGGTTGAATCACGAGTCGCGGATCAGGGTTACAAGGGTTTATATCTGGGTTCTGACTCTAAATTTCCTTGAGTAGTCGGTAACGGGGAATCTTGCCGGTATATCGTTGGGGTGTCTTGTGGAGTTCTTCGACCTCTTCGTCGGTCAATTCTCTTACTACTTTTCCAGGAGAGCCCAGAATCATTGTGCGGTCTGGAAAGGTTTTCCCCTCAGTGATAAGAGTATTGGAGCCCACAATGCAGTTTTCACCTATCACTGCCCGATTCAGGACGATTGTTCCGATGCCGATGAGGCTATATTGTCCAATGCGGCAGCCGTGCAGCATCGTGCTGTGACCAATGGTGACGTTTTCATGGATGAAAAGTGGAATGCCAGGGTCGGTATGCAGCACGCTGCAATCCTGAACGTTTGAATTGTTACCGATAGAGATTAAATCATTGTCTCCTCTTAAAACGCAGTTAAACCAGATACTGGCATGAGCCCCAACCTTCACAGAACCAATAATGTCCGCGCTTGGAGCGATGAAACTGGTTTCATCTATTTCAGGCTTTCGATCTGGTAGGCTATATATCATTGTTCGTTTATTGCGAGTAACTGGTTATCTCCGGTGGTAGAGGTAGTGATTAAACCGATTTTCAAAAGTCGCTCATTTAGTATTGTTACATGAGTAGCGGTTTTTCAAAGTCCTGCATCATTTTTTGCTGCTGTCTCCATCGCAGTGACATGATGGAAGATAATTTGTCCATCATGTTTGTTTTTTCGTTGAAGGATAAATTAATCAGCTCCGTGTTTTCCCTGGCAGACATTAAATAGTCGTCACTGGTTTTTAGCTCATCAACCAGACCAAGCTCCAAAGCCCGTGTACCAAGCCAATGCTCTCCCGTTGAAACGTGGTCAATATCCAGGGATGGACGTTGGGATTTCACAAAATCCTTGAATAGGGTATGGGTTTCTTCGAGTTCCTCCTGCATTTTAACTCTCGCTTTGTCGGTATTTTCACCAAACATTGTCAGAGTTCGCTTGTACTCTCCCGCATGGAGTTGTTCATAATCAATGTCGTGTTTTTTGAGCAAACGATGCAGATTTGGAATCTGAGCCAGGACGCCGATAGAACCAATAATAGAGAATGGTGCTGCGATAATCCTGTTAGCCACGCATGCCATCATGTATCCGCCACTTGCAGCTATTTTGTCCACGGAAATTGTTAGCGGGATTCCCTTGTCTTTTATTCTTTGCAATTGGGAGGCTGCCAAACCGTAGCTGTGAACCATGCCACCGCCGCTTTCGAGTCGAACAAGTACTTCGTCCTTTTCAGTCGCATGGGTCAGAATGGCACTGATTTCTTCGCGCATTGAATCTACAGCGCTAGCGCGGATATCCCCATCAAAATCGATTATAAACATTCGGCGTTTTTGCGCTTCTTGATCATCATTGGATGCCGAAGCTGTTTCCTTCTGATTTTTTTCCACAGACTGATCGGATGACCCTGTTTTTTCTTGTTTTGTTTTACCTGCTTTTGTTTTATTAGCCTTCTTTTCAGCCCGCTTTTCTTCTTTGGCCTTCTGTTTATTCTGCTTTTTTTCCAGCTTCATTTTTTCTTTTAAGGCGGCATCGCTAAGCAATGCGCTTGAAATGGTTTTCTCCATCTCTTCATATTCCTTGTTGAGATGAGTAATATCCAATTGCTTGTCCGAAGACATTTTCTGGCGCATCGCCATGGCGGTCAGGAAGTCCGTGACGATCAAAATCGCGACAACGATGGTCACTGCTTTGGAAAGAAAAAGACCGTAATCAGTTAAGAAGTCCATAATCAGGTTTATAGTGGTTTAGTGATGTACCAGGGCTCAGGGTTTGCGCTGCTGGTCGAGTTTGGCCCAGCTATCTCTTAGAGTAACAATCCGGTTGTAAACAAGATTCGATGGATCGCTATCGTTATCAGGATAGAAGTATCCCAGGCGTTCAAACTGATACCGGGTATCTGGAGCAGGGGATCCCAGTGACAGCTCAAGTTTGCAGTGAGTCAGGACTTGCAGTGAATCGGGATTAAGCGACTCAGTAAAATCTCTATTCTTGTCTGCGAGCGGATTAGCTTCTCTGAACAATCGATCGTAAAGGCGTATCGTTGCGTCGATGCAGTGCTCGGCGGAGACCCAGTGAATGATACCCTTTACCTTACGACCTTCTGGCTGATTACCATTCCTTGTGTTGGGGTCGTATGTGCAACGTAGCTCAACCACCTCACCGGCATTATCTTTGACGACCTCATGGCAATGCACCACAAAACCGTATCGTAATCTGACCTCTCTATCGGGTCCTAATCGGAAGAATTTTTTCGGTGGGTCTTCCATAAAGTCATCACGATCGATATAAACTTCCCGTATAAGTTTGATTTGTCGAATTCCCATTGAAGGGTCATGGGGATGATTCGCAACATCAATGGTTTCAGATTCACCTTCGGGATAATTCTCAATTACCAGTTTGAGTGGTTTTAAGACTCCCATTGCTCTGGGCGACTTGCTATCAAGATCTTCTCTTACCGCATTTTCTAACATACCCATTTCAATGACATTGGCCTTTTTGGTAATACCCACTGACGCGATAAAGTTTCTTACTGAGCTGGCCGTAAAGCCCCGTCTACGCAAACCGGAAATGGTTGGCATTCTTGGGTCATCCCAACCATCTACATACCCACTCTCTACGAGTTGAGTCAGCATGCGCTTGCTCATCACGAAGTAGTTAAGATTGAGCCTTGAGAACTCGATTTGACGAGGATGACAGGGGGCCGATACATTTTCTAAAAACCAGTCATATAGAGGGCGATGATCTTCAAATTCCAGCGTGCAAAGTGAATGGGTAACACCTTCTATGGCATCACTCAATCCATGAGTAAAGTCGTACATTGGATAAATGCACCATTCATCACCGGTCCTCTGGTGGGAATGATGTCTTATTCGATAGATTACCGGGTCTCTAAGATTAATATTGGACGATTGCATGTCTATTTTCGCCCTAAGTACGTGTTCGCCATCGGAGAACTCCCCAGCTTTCATACGCTCGAACAGATCGACGTTTTCTCCAACGGAACGTTCCCGGTAGGGGCTGTTTTTTCCTGGCTCTTTAAGCGTGCCTCTGCACTCCCGCATGGTTTCAATGTCCATGCTGTCTACATAGGCTAATCCCTTTCCAATCAATTCCAGTGCAAACTTGTATAGCGCTGGAAAATAATCCGAGGCATGGGCAATGCGACTCCATTTAAAGCCCAGCCACCGAACGTCCTGCTCGATGGCTTCCACGAATTCTTCGTCCTCCTTGATTGGGTTGGTATCATCAAACCGAAGTGTGCATTCACCATCATAATCGTTAGCGATGCCGAAATTGAGCCAGATGGATTTGGCGTGCCCGATATGAAGATAACCATTGGGCTCGGGTGGAAAGCGAGTAATGATTTTGTCGTGTTTATTGCTGGCAAGATCCGCATTAATTGCTTGCCGAATAAAGTTAACAGGTTCTTCGGGTTTATCTGACATTATTAGGGATGAAGGGTTAGGTTGATGCTAACTTGGGTGATGTTGGAACCATTTCATTGCTTACTCATTTTTTGCGTTTTTCAGTTTGGCTTTTCGTAGCTATTAGGCTACATAAATGTAGAAAAAGTGGGGAACAATGTTGATGAGCACGGTTCAAAAATGGCCGGGAAGTATACCTGAATCCACTGCTTATTTACACGACATCCCGTGGTGGGCCAGTACGAACAGGGAGGGAAGCCAGGCTTGATCTCATATCACCATAACCCGTAAAACGATATTCATATTCGAGCTTAAGGCGCTTGGCGATTTGTTTCGCCTTGGCTTGCAACTCAGGATTCTCGGTTTGGGCAATGAACACGACTTTCTTATAGTTTCCAAATACGAATTCAGCCATGTCATCCCGACGATCGAGCCCAAGTGCCTCCCAAACGAAGGTTTCAAAATACCGGCAAAAAAAGTCTGTTAGATAAAATGTCGTGATTTCATCCCCGGACCACTCATCGAATTGCTTATTTCCTGAGAAGAAAGAAAAGCAATGAGGGCCATCTATGCGGGAAACCTGCTCATCCTCCAATACCTTGTCCAGCAAACCACCGGTTCCACAATCCCCATACATTACGTAGATATTGGGATATTGATCCCGGTTTTGTCGTATTTTTTTTCTAAGCGCTTCCGGAATAAGCGCCGGTCGATGGTGATAGTGTGCTGGTAAACAGGTCACTGCCAGGTGACTCCACTGATTCGTTTTAATCAAGGCGAAAATTTCGTGACTCAACGCGCCGCAGGCAATAATCAGGGTTTTATGTTTGTTATTGGTGGCCAGTGCTTTCATCATCGGTTATCAACAGGGGGCACGTCAATCAAACCTCGACTTGTTTCTGTATCGCTTCATCATATGGATATGGGGATGTTCGCGAAATGGTGATTGAAAATTGACAATCTTTACCGCTGACCCTAACTATCTTTGATGCATTGGTACTTGTCACGTTTTTCTGCGACAGCCCAGGATACATAAGCGGCATGTTTTTTAAAATCAATATAGTGTTTCTTCGTTTGGGGGCTAACCTGATATTCTGATATCAATGCAATGGGCTTACTCATCACATCGGTGTACAGAACATTGGTGCACAGATTGGTTTTGAAATTAAAGGACCTGAACACAGGTTCACATTCAAATTGTTTCAGATCACCGCCCTATTAATCTGCGCCAATCTACATGACCTTCTCGCGTTTTGCACAACGCTGAATATCATCGGCTTTTTCTAGTTTGTATCCACTGTTGTTGTTTTGTGTTACTTTTTAATTTCTCTATCCCCTTAAGGGATTTCTACAAAAATCGGGAACAGTCATCATAATGTTTTACGGGGGAACCCCGTTTGATGAAATTGTATGGTAAGGCATTTTGAAGAGTACGAAAGAAGCACAGGTCGCTATTTTCCTACCTTATTCTGTTGACATTTTGGGTTTTTTATCATCCCTGCTAACTTGAACAAATCAGAAACAGACGGTACACCATCGGCTAAATCCGTTGGTGATAAACCACTTGGTCGAAACCTACTGATTTCCTGTTGTGGCGCTCATATTATCCAGGATGGATTGGTGGCGTTGCATTACGTGCTTTTGCCAATCCTGGCTCAACTATTTGGTTTGAATTACACTCAGGTCGGGTTTTTGCGAGCAGTGGGCCAAACCGCGATGTCAGTGCTTGAAATGCCCGCAGGAGTACTGGCAGAACGTCTGGGCGAGAGGCGGTTAATGGCCTTTGGTTTGGTGTTCGCAGGATTGGGGTATTTGGGCGTTGGATTTTCTTCCAGTTTTGTGTTTTTTGCTTTCTTTTTGATCGTAGCTGGCATTGGTGCTGCTTTTCAACATTCCCTATCATCTGCCATTATTGTTAAAAATACCCATGCAAGTGCGCGTAGACAGGCCATGGGTGCGTATAACTCGGCTGGAGATGCCGGTAAGCTACTGTTTACTGCACTTTTCAGTTTGGCGGTAGGAGCCGGGGTTGCCTGGGATAAAACACTCATCGTTCTCGCTTTGATATCGATCCTGTTTGGGCTGTTAACGATAAGGCTGCTCGCTGGTTCGGAAGCGGATTCTAGAGATACAACAAAGGGAGAAAAAGTATCGGATAAGGTGGGACTTGAGGAAATAGAGCCGAAAACCCCGAATACTGGGTACCTAACGGAGCAATGGGGAATTAAACGACCTCGCAAATTCGCTTTGCTGGGAATCGTGGTATTTTTCGACAGTTTGGTTCAGTCAGTTTTTTTGACTTTCCTCGCCTTTATCATGATTGACAAGGGCGGCAGTGAGGGGCTGGCATCAATGTCTGTAGTGATTGCTTTGGTGGGAGGGATGATAGGGAAATATGTCTGTGGTGTCGCAGCAGCCCGTTTTGGGGATCGTTATACGTTTTTCGTTTTACAGTCGTTAACAGTATTGGGCTTGATACTAATGATCTGGCTTTCTGCTAACACCTTATTATTTTTATTGCCCCTGATCGGGTTGGTAGTGCAGGGGACGTCTACGGTGACTTATGGGTCTGTGGCAGATTTTGTCACTACTAATCGTCAGTCACGGGGTTACTCCCTGATCTATACCGCGTCGAGTATCTCATCCGTAGCGGGTCCCGTTCTAATCGGTTTTGTTGCAGATGCCCATGGCCTGGAGACATCGATTTGGATCATGGCTGCGATCAGTCTGTTGCCAATTTTATTTTGCTCGGTGCTTGTGCGTCAGGTTCCTGAGTCCGGTGCGCGGTAAGCGGTAAGATGTGTTGCCCTGGGTTCTGTTGTTCCCATCTTTTGATGAAGTGATTTAGGGTAATTCAAATGTGTATCCAATACCCTACACTGAGCGGAAAGGTTACCCGTCTGGATTAGCTTCCTTGATTTTTTCCCGAAGGTTTTTGATATGGCTGTCCACTGTTTGCGTTTTCTGTTTACGGGCTGGTATGCTGTTTGTGGATGTGGAATACGGTTTTTCTGTACTAAAATTATGTTATTAGCGGTATTTATGCCGGTATGATTATCACTCGATTCCCTGTTTTCCCTTCTGTGATAATAGTATCTGGTGTAATGACGGGTTGTTCGGTAAGGTCCACTTGCATATTGCAGTTATATTTAGGGTGGACAAAGAGATACAATATTAGGCTAATTGAAATATTATGAGGGTAGGTGTTGCTGAAGTTGGTCACCCGTAGCAGTGGTTGGAGAAAAGCAATGGTCCTCTATTATTGGCTCTTTTCTGGTGTCCTGTGTAATGAAGGATTATGCTCCCAAATGGTTAGGCGTTAGTTAAATCTTCAAGACGGCATCCTAGTCTGTATTATTATGTTTAAAATTTATAAATATCTGGTTGTTTTTGGTTTTGTATCGATGACGTGCATCGGTTGGCAATTAGTTGATACATCTACCAATGTTGCGACTTTAACCATCGTGACCAACAGTCATGCGGATGATGATTTGCTGTTAGATGAGGGCGAATTGCTTTTAGATGATAGTGATTTGTTATCGGATGATTTGACGGATGAAATAGCCGAAGAGGAGTTACTATCCGAAGATGATTTAGTGCAGGATAGTGCGCCCAGGGAGGATAAGGCGGCGTCAGCGCACCTGGCTTTATTTGCTGAAAACCGGTATCCCTCAGCCAATACCTGTAAGGTTTGTCACGAACAACACTACCAGGAGTGGTCCGTTTCCCAGCATGCCTATGCTCAATTGAGCCCGATTTATATGGCGATGCAAAATACCATTAACGCCCAATCCAGCACAACCAATGGCGATTTTTGTATTCGTTGTCACAATCAGGTAGGGATGAACTTTGGAGAATCCACGTTCATATCCAACCTTGAGCGGCATCCAACCTCAAGGGAGGGAATCACCTGTGTAGTCTGTCACAGGGTTGATCAGGCCTATGGAAAAGCCTCTGGCCGTTTGTCCCTGGTCGAGGGAGACATTCTTTCGAAAATATACGGTCCCAACGGAGACGACGAGTTGGAGCGAGTGTTGGAAAACCGGGACGAATATCGAGTGGTCACTGATGCGGATGAGCCCGGTCGCAAAATTCATACAAAGGTCGGTCATTTCCCTCAATTACAAACTTCTGCATTTTGCGGATCCTGTCATGACGTAAATTTGTTTAATGGTTTCAGACTTGAAGAGGCCTTCTCTGAATATAAGAACTCCCCGGCGGCCAAAAGAGGAGAGAGCTGTCAGGATTGTCATATGGGCAAGGTGCAGGGCGAAGCTTCCGGGTACAACCACGGGCCGGCAGCGGTAGTAGGCGGAGTACCCACTAATTCAAGAAAGAGA
>JAALKB010000306.1 GCA_011088265.1 Gammaproteobacteria bacterium | reverse complement strand
AGCTCAAAATACTCAATGGCCCGGTCATACTCCCCCTTCGATTCCCATGCACTTCCCAAATTGTTGCGGTGCATCGCCACCCTGGGATGATCTTCGCCGAAGGTCTCAAGATCAATAGTAAGCGCCTGTTTTCTGTAAGTCAGCTCAAGATCATGTCCTCCCACCAGTCTTGCCAGCTCTCCTGCGCCGCCCAGATAAAGAGCATTTTCCGGTGACAGTTGGATGGAACGCTGGGCGTGTTTAAATCCCTCCCCATACCGAATTGCTTCCAGCGCTATCCGGCTACGTTGATAGGCTGCCTCCGCTGCCGCGTCTATCACTCCCTGGGATTCGACTTCTATTTGAGAGAAAATCTGATCCGCTTTGGCCCGATCTCCTTCGGATAGGGCCGACAATGCGTCATCCAGTAATTCGTCGGAAACCTGGCCCCGAATGGTTTCCAGTTGCTCAATTCGTTTTCTTAAATCGGCAATGGTGGACTCATAACTCGTCCGAATGTCCCATAACTGTTTTTCAATCCCGGCCTTTTCCCTCAGCAAAATCCCCCGGTCGGCGTCAAAGGACCGGGTCAACGCCAATGTAATTTCTTCTTCACGGCGTCGCAGTCCCTGTTCATACTGCTCCAACGAGATACCAATGTTGATATCGCCCGAACCACTATGGACAATCGGACTAGTCGCATCGCCGTTTATAACCATGCCTGAATTTGGTGCAGATGATTCGGCCTGTGAGGAGACGGTGTTTTGAGATGGATTAAAGTACTCGAATATCGACCAAACACCCCCCAGCATAGCGATGAATATCATCACCACAATCTCCCTATTCTGCAACAACCTGTTTTTCACTTTTTCGAACCACATAAGGGATTGTATTTCTCCAGCAATCAAATCGAACAGGTTTCCCCACAATTCACAGCGTCCATGACTAACCGCACTTCCAGACGACTCCTCGTTCCCACGGAGGACCGTGGGAACGAGGGGTGACTTCTGCGGCCATTTCAACGGATTCAAATTACACCCGTGGGTCAGAAATATCATGTGGCTTATGCCACACTATTTGAAGAAAGTACGTTGTGTCCGGATAAATCACCACCCCAGAAAGCAATTCCCTCTCGTTCCCACGGTCCCCGTGGGAATGCATACTGACCTAAAAATGCACTCGACAGATACCACTGGATCAGCATTAAAGGAATAGTTATGACTCTGGCCTCATTGGTCCCTCCTTAAACTAAGAGCCATTATTTTCTCTCGTTCCCACGGTCCCCCGTGGGAATGCATACCAGCCCCCAAAAGGCCCTCACCAAACCCGTTCCACCGTCAACAACCCAGGACTCCCGGCGTAGTCCCGGGCACTCGAATAGCGCCAATGCACAGGATCATCTACATATCCTCGCTCCACTGGATTGCGATGAATATACTCTATCTTCTGCCGCATCATCTCTTTATTTTGGATCAGAATCGGATGGGATCCCTCCTGCCAGATCTGATATAGCCTGTCACGCTTATGCCTCTTCTTGTAGAACGCCAGCTGATCCAGCAGCAACGAAGCCTTCTTTTCCTGTAAATAACCAATCAGTTGTCTTGATGTATAGCTCTTAAAACGTCTGACATGGACGTCTAATTGCGGGCTTTGGGCGATGAGATGAATATGATTTTCAAGAATGACATAGGCGTAAAGGGTGAACCCTTCCTGCATGAGATATTGAAATGAGCCAAGCAGAATATCTACTCCGGCGGGGCGGGTGAACAGGGGAATCCAATGGGAAACCGTTAACGTCAGAAAGTGCGGTGCTTGAGGTTCAGTGATCTGATAACGGCTTCTACCCATGTTGGCGTCCTTGGTGGTGGGTTGTGATGGTCTGTTTTGAATTGTAGCCTGGGAGGGGTTCTCGTTCCCACGGTCCTCCGTGGGAATGCATACCGAGACAAAAACGCACTCAACGAACAATACCAGATCGAGATAAAAAGGTTTTCTCCTACGAAAAGTTTCCTGACACATAAACCAAAGCAAGCCTCCATTGAGGCCACTGCTACCGGGTTTTCAGCTTACTCGGAAAGATGCAATGATTGCTGAGACTATTTCAATGGTCACGTCAATGGATCTAAACTGTTTCCTGTTTCTATTAACGTTGGGACAACTAGCGTATTATTTTTGATGGTCGATTAAATTGAAAACTGGTTTTAGAATACGTGGAGCGGTTACCAGAGGGTGGGTGCGGGAGTTCCAGAAAATTCATTGATGGGAGCTTTAGATAATAGTTGGTGAACCAGATCCTTTTTTGTCACCCATATCGGTAAAAAGATTTGAAATTATTAGGAGAAAATGGGAAATGTATAAACTTTTCTATGCGTTGAAGAGTGCGTCAATGGGTGTCCGTGTGATGCTGGAGGAGATTGGTGTGCCTTATGAATTGATCCAAACTTCGGTGAAGATGGATGAGCCGAGGCCGCCTGAGCAGTTGGCGATCAACCCAAACGGTTGGGTGCCAGTCCTGGTTTGGGATGATGGAGCGATTTATGAGTGCGTCGCAATCACGGTGTTTTTATGCGATCGATATCCAGAAGCGAATTTGGCGCCCGCCATTAATGACGCCAGGCGTGGGCTTTATTTGCAGACACTGGTTTATTTCTCGAATTCTGTTCAGAATGCATTTCAGCTAACCTATTATCCAGATCGCTTCGCCGACACTCCGGAAGATGAGCCGAGCGCCCAGCGGCGGGGAAATCGGCGGCTACGGGAAACCTGGAAGGTTATTGATGATCAGGTTGGTGACAACAAATGGGTGCTTGGTGATCAGTTTAGTGCTGCTGATATTTATCTCTTTATGCTAACCACCTGGCTGCGGCCTGCACTGGGTCACCCGACCATCGACGAGTTTCCCAACGTTAAACGCATTGCTGATGTGGTTGTGCAACGGCCAAGCGTTCGGCTTATTTACGAGCCGTGGATTGCGGATCCGCATTATTGAGGTTAGTGGAGGTTTGGCGTTTGGTATGCATTCCCATGGGGGCT
>JAALKB010000305.1 GCA_011088265.1 Gammaproteobacteria bacterium | reverse complement strand
CAGGGTGATACTTGCCGGTCCCAATCCGCCCAAAAGCGAGCATCTCAAGGAAAAAATTTTAACTTTTGAGCCCCAAAACGCCTTCCGAAGCGATAGCTGATGGATCCAGGATAATAATCAAAGAAAGGGGGGGAGTCGAAGAAGAAAGAAGAAGAACCGAAAAGGAAAGGAACAGAACATGAGAAATATCAGTAGTAATTTCACAAAGACACAACTTATTGTCATTCCTGTATTCATTCTGTCTACGCTGGTTGCCGACGCCGGTTGGAAGCCAGCTGGCTTTCAGTCGGGAAATGTTAGTCGAAATGGAACCGACTCCTCTCAACCGTCCATCGCATCAGGGCCAAATGGTCAACTTGCTTTAGCATGGCGAGATGTTGCACCAAGTCTAAGAACTCAAATCTATTTCAAAATGCAAGATGGAGCAGATTGGTATGCGACAACAGATAACAATGAGACAAATAATGTCTTCTTTATCTCCAGTCCTTGCTACGTACAACTATTCTATTCTGAATTCTGCGAGCGAATTTGGAATCAGTCTGACGGTCACCGATCCAAATTCGAATCCAATTTCCTCTGGAGATGGGTCTCATACACCGATTGTCCGATTTGATGCTGCCGGACAACCTACGGTATGTTATGTAGAGCGTAAACAGGAAGTACCTTATCATATTTCTTGCATAAAATTCTTCCCAGCAGGGCCTCAATGGCAGACGTATGATTATATTAATGAGGTAACGATTACGGCCCCAGAAAGTGATAAGGGGAGAGTATCCCATTTTGATACCCCTACAGGTTTCCTAGATCCGGTAGCTCCTTATATTGATTTTTAGATTGATCCCAATTTCAATTATCCATTTGTAGCCTAGACAACAGGCGGGTTTCATACTCAACTAGCTGTTGCATATTATCAAACCTTCTGGAGGAGACCCCCTGCATTTTAGGGGACTACTGACAATACTGCAGGCACTTCGTCTCCCTTGGCTATTTATGACCTTTATCCAACATTTGTGGTACAAGGGGGTAACGATGCTTATCGGCTTTTTGCAACCCACCGCAACCCCTATCTGAATACGGCCCCAAACGGGAGCCTGAGTCAAGAACAGCAAATTTTTTCCTATAAAAAGGCTGATCTCGATCAAGCCACAGCTTGGCAGGTAGTTGCTTCTTCAGATTACGGCGTGAGCGCTCTTGTAGACCCTCAGCAAGTGAATGAAAATGATGTTGACTTAACAACGTCATCCGGCGCTCGAGATGAAAATGGGTTTGCTGCAGTAGCGTATAGTGGGTTTGACAATGGAAATCGTGACATCTTCTATGCGTTTACTACAGATGGAAATAACTATGCGCTTCCTATAAATTTGACAGCAAATGAACCAGGAACCGCTTATCAACCATCACTCGCCAACGCTAAAACAGGAAGCAATTCCAAAGGGTTGGTTTTAGCCTATACCGTTCTTAACGACGATATGAGTACCGACATCCGAGCGAAATACTGCGACGGATTATGTGACCAAGTCGCAAACTGGGAAGATCTGGGGGTTGTCGCTTCCAGCAATTTTGCCGATGCCGTAACCTGGCCTTCTGTGACCTTGAGAGATAAGATATCATCTCCCATTTCCGGGTAGCTTGAAAAAATCGGTAATGAGGATTTAGAATCACGCATCGTCATTGCTTATGTGAATTGCTCAATGGCCGGTGGTCCCGGTGAAATCCATGCGACGAGATATTCCGCCTATGGAAATGTTCGATCTCATATCTTAGATTCATTCGAAAAAACAATCACCAAATATAGTACTCTTAATGATGTTAGAGGGGGCAGTGATAACGGAGACAGTCGTC
The DNA here is from genome assembly GCA_011088265.1 of Gammaproteobacteria bacterium. Taxonomy (GTDB): domain Bacteria; phylum Pseudomonadota; class Gammaproteobacteria; order Arenicellales; family Poriferihabitantaceae; genus WLWV01. The sequence goes on along the minus strand of JAALKB010000305.1, from coordinate 1,171 downwards.
GATCCTCTAAAGTAAGCGAGAAGCGCTCCCGCGTTTCTTCTAATACAGAGAGGCAAACACGATAACGTTTATAAAATGTCCGAAACTTGATCAGGGTCTTAACCGACCCTGATCTCGGACAAAAAAACGTAAAACTTTAAATATAAAACCGGCATTTTGCCGGTTTTATGTTTTTATAGCCTCAGAATAGAAGTCCCAGATCATACCGTTGAGTGTAGATTTGAAAATTTGGATGTACATTATGTGGAAACTCGGAAGCACAACATTGAACAGTCGACTGATGATCGGCACGGCACAGTATCCTTCTCCAGAGATTATGGCCAAGTCCATTAAAGCTTCAGAAGCAGAGATTGTGACCGTTTCTTTGCGTCGCCAAAACCCGGGTGAAAAGGGGGGCGAACTGTTCTGGAACTTTATCAAAGATCTAAACCTCAAGATTTTACCCAATACAGCGGGTTGCCGCACGGTCCAAGAAGCCAACACAACCGCAGAAATGGCGCGAGAACTTTTTGGTACAAACTGGATAAAACTTGAAGTCATTGGTGATGAGTATACCTTGCAACCGGATACAACCGCATTAATAGAAGCAGCTCAGATGCTTGTTGGAAAAGGGTTTGAAGTATTACCTTATACCACAGAGGATTTGATTGTTGCTCAAAGATTGGTGAATGTGGGATGCAAGATTCTGATGCCTTGGGCCGCGCCAATCGGTTCTGGTCAGGGTCTATTAAACCCTTATGCGCTCAGAACATTGCGAAAACGATTACCCGATATAACGTTGATTATTGATGCGGGGTTAGGGAGGCCGTCTCATGCGGTTCAGGTGATGGAGATGGGGTTTGATGGGGTCTTAATTAACAGTGCAGTGGCTCTTGCTCAAGATCCGATCGACATGGCTCGTGCCTTTGCCCGAGGGGTTGAAGCGGGCCGTATGGGGTATAAAGCCGGATTGTTATATCCTCGAGAAATGGCGTCTCCTAGTACCCCAACAATAGGAACCCCGTTTTGGCAGCAAGAAAAAAATGGGGACTAAAGACACTGGGCTCGAATTTTCAAGGTCGGTTCCAATGGATGGAACGCTTTTGGTAGAGTAACAATACAAGTGCAAAGGTCCGCAGCATAGTTCATTCTTTGGGTATCTGACCCCCCCCCCAAAGGAGAACATAGAATG
>JAALKB010000304.1 GCA_011088265.1 Gammaproteobacteria bacterium | reverse complement strand
CCCATTGCATAGTGATAAAAATTCATCGCTTCGCCCAGACGGGCAATAACTTCAAATCCAGCGGCATAGGCAACTAGAATATCCCGCCCCGAAGTCTCTTTGGTAGATGCAACCGCTAGCAACGCCGGTATCAGTACCACGCTGATATGGGTATTTCCGGGGCTTTCCCAGTCGTCGAAATCAAGGGAATGACCTGCTGTAGCATTCACAAACGCTGCCCAGGGCGCAGCAAGCGTGATTCCAGTTCCGAATACGGTGGACGATCCCATCCCCCAATCCTGAACCCCAAGCAATGCTTTTGCAGCGCTATCTTCTTTCATACCCACTACTATGCATCCAAGTGTATCAATCAACGCGTCGCGAATAGAGACTTGGGAATCCGGAGTTAAATGAAAGTCTTTTTCACTGACAAAAGTTGCAAGCTTTTGCAATGCGTTAAGAGAACAACTGGTAGAACTTTCTGATGACATTATGAATAGGAAGATGAAAAATGCAAGCGGCCGATGGACGGGGGATATTTAACCAGAGCCCTGGACGGGTTTCAATCGTGACTATGGGTCGGCAACACAGCAAGACAACATCAAGACAACATAGGGATACAAAACAGGGATGTTACAGGAACATTATAGGGACTCAGAGAAACAATTAGCGAAAAATGCGGCGCCCGATTGGCTAAAACCAATCAATGAGCGCATCATCTTTAGAGCTTCATAGAGCAGCCTGGCAATATTCACCGGAGGTTGACTGGTAAAAAGCGCCAATAGGGTAATTCAAAGAGCGCTATCCAGTATTCATCGTTGAAAGATAATGACGCAAAAGAAACATTCGATCATTCCCCCAGAATATTTTTCCACCAACCACAACACTGGGTAAACCAAAAAGATTGGCTTTCACTGCTAATTGAAGATTATCATTAAGCAACTGCTTATAACGTGGATCAACCGCGGCACTAATGGTTTTTTCCGGGTTAAGTCCGACTTTTTTCGCTTGATTCGCTAGCCACTCAAGATCTGAAATATCTTTTTGCTCCGACCAGTAGCCTGCCATTACGGCGCGCACAAATGGTTCAGCCAGATCGCATTCACTGGCAAAAATCGCGGCGCGCAAAGCCCTTGAAGGCCTTTTGGGATACTCGGTATGGGGACAAAATGGCAATCCCATCAATCCAGCAGTATCATATTGATCCTGTTGGTACCAGCTAACGAACCGCGAATTTGCTTCTAACGGTTTCCTCCCATCCACAGCCTGACTCAAATTAGCAAGATGGACGGGCTTCCAGTTCACCTTCAGCTCAAACTGGTGGGCAATTTCACCAATCTGGTTTGCGGCGAAATAACACCATGGACTGTGAAAGTCGAACCAGAAATCGATGCCCTGGATTTTCGGTTGCTCCACACTGCCACTCTCCCCACTTCTGACTTTTCCCTTTTTGACTGTCTGATTAAGGTCGCTTCGTTTCATTACTGCTCGATGATGTTGACCCTGCATAATTAGTGACTCTTCCTGGTAGGCCTCAAGTTCAAATTCCAGTCGCCGACCCTGCTGCCGGACAAGAGTCGCGCTTACTGTGACTGGTTTATTTCCCCACGCGGGAGCGAGGTGGTCAACATTCACATGAGTTCCAACACTTACCTCATCAGCCTCGAAGAACGGTAATACCAAACTATGTGCAGTTTCTTCAAAGTAAAGAATAACGTGAATGGTAGAAACCACATCCACACCGTGATTACCGAGTGCCGACGCCAGGTGCTCCGGGCCAGGATGAAAAACCTGACGATGGGTAAAACCTTTGTGCACAACTTTCATGAATACTTATTCCCTTTGTTCCACCGAATCATTACTCAACCTACGAGGCAACCTATTCAGCCATGCTTTTGTTATATCCTTCATCATGTCTTTACTAGGCCATTATGCCTTTACCAAGCCGTTCACCGGACTATTGAATGGGGCTGAATGGGATTATTGAATGTCAAACCTTGAGGGTATGATGGGAAAATCATCTCCAGACATCACATCACCGTGTTGTAATTTGCAATGGGGAAAGGGTGGAGAGGTTCTTCCCTGTCTAACAGCAAAGGTTGCATCATCGCCAACCCATCTGCTTGAAAAAGCGCGCCGCCGGCTGGAATTGGACAGATTTGGTGGTGCGCCATGGATCGTTAAAAAATGAAACGCAATAACGTCACCTGGCTCCACTGCCCACTGAAGGATCTCATATTGGTCTCGATTGGCATCAATATCAGGCAGGACCTCATCCTTATCGTTTTCAAACAGCGGAGATTTATCAAATCGTTCAGGTCTGAACCATTTATTCCAACGATGAGACCCGGCCACAAACTCAATAGAAGTGGTTTGATCAATTTGGTCCAGAGCGAGCCAAAGACTACAATTCTGTTTTCCATCGACACAGTAGTAAGGTTGATCATGATGCCATGGGGTGGGAATATTGGTATTGGCTTCCTTAACAAGCACATGTTCATGGAATAAACGAGCGTGTTTTGACCCCATTAAGTGATTGGCGATGTCACCCACTCCTGACTCAAACAGAAAGCGGCGATATTCGGGAATTCGATTCCAGTTACAATAATCCCCAAAAAAGCGACCATCACTGGAATCACGATAATCTCTGACAAATGGCCCAGGATCATTGATATTTTTCTCAATTCCATCCCGAAGGAGTTCGACCCAATCCTCAAATACCCCTCGAATAATCACAGCCCCATGGACATTAAATTTTTCGACAGTATTTGTATCGGCTAAAGGACTTCTCCCCAGATTCGTTTTAATGGTCAGAGCATCTTTCATTTTATTTCCTGGTAAGTCTGTATTCTGGAGAAAACCAGTCGCCAGTAGTTAGGCTGCCATGTGTCCGAGCGGAAGATGAGAGCAATTCGAGAAAAGTAGTCGGATTCCCTCTTTCACTATTGTATTATCTTCACAATATATCCCAAATCCACCATGAAGATAATTGCAATAATAAACTACCCCGCAGCAAGCTACGGGGTATTAGAATAGAGTAAGCTGATAGT
>JAALKB010000303.1 GCA_011088265.1 Gammaproteobacteria bacterium | reverse complement strand
AAGAAGGGGACATGACCCTTTTTGAAGGTTTGTCTGCAATACACCACAATACTGCCATCAATGCTCAGTTGCTCCATGATGCCTTCAAAGATTCGAGCAGTGTCCGGTCTGGTAGAAAGCTCGAAACCGGATATCATTCATTATTGGAAGCCCATTATCAGTCTATTAGTGAGTTGTATCTCGATATGGCTGACAGGCAATTCCATGAAAAAAAGAAATATCAGGAAGCATCTTTACCAACTAATCTGGAAGGGTTTGCCCAGTTAGCGGAGCGACAGTCAAAAGTTGCCTACTACAACGAAGTAAGGCACCAAACCATTAAGTTAAAAAGGGAGAATGAGGGTGGCAGCGATAACGGCTTGTCTGCTGAGATAGACAGGAGTTGGGCATTCTACAGTACCGCCAACCTGTATGAAAAAAGATCGGAGCTTTATGATTTGATGGCGAGTGGGCTGGAAAAAGTTCATGCAAACAGCAGGAGCACCAATTCCCGACTTTCTGGAGTCTACTTGAATAATGGGAAAACTGGTGGCGTGAATTTTTTCAAAAACAGGGAAAATCTTGGTGCGGAACGAATCGAACAGTATCAGCGATTAGCTGATATTTCACGTAGCCGCGCTTCATCGGTTAGACAAGTGGCCGGGCAAGTAACCCAGGATGAGAGACTCCCCCAATTGTTGACCTCTGCAACTGATGCTTTCGAGTATTTGGCTGATGTGAATAGAAATCAGGCTTCCATGTTTCTATCCATGTCATCTTTGGAATATTGGCAAGACTTCTATGGTCGCCTGGAATTAGCCCTTGTGGATACGAGGGATACGTACATGCACAGCGCGAATGCGAATGCAGAGTTGGCTAGGACCCACAGGGAACATGCTCGTGTTGCGGATGACTTTGTTAAAAGGATGAGTTTATTGGGAGACAATGGGGAGATTCAGGATACCGTATTTCAATATGATTTACTGGGACGTTTAATTAGTCGTAGTGATAATGCGATTAATATGTACGAGAATTTTGATTATGACGACTTGAATCGATTGATATCCTATAAAAAGCGAGGTGAGGGTAAAACACTCTATGGGATGGATGCAGCCTCGGAAATCCAATATGAATATGACGAAATAGGCAATATTCGATACCAATCCGGAGTTGGGTACTACAACTATGGAGAGTCAGGCGCAGGAGTACATGCTGTTAGTAGCATCACAGGGGATAAGAATATTCAATATGAATATGATGCCAATGGCAATATGATTTTAGGAGGAGAACGCCAATTCCAGTTTGGGCCCCACAATAAACCAACCAGAATTCAAAAGGCCAATGTCATCACTGAATTTTATTACGGACCTGAGCGACAACTTTATAAGCAGGTCGAAAAGTCAAACGGAGTTACTACAACAAATATATGGGTGGGTGGTATATATCAAAAGACTACTATTGTGGATAGCGGTCTTTCATCTGAGAAACATCAATACTTGGTTAAAGCAGATACTGGTGTGACATCCATTATTAACCAGAAGTCGGATATGGTGCCGGAATCCCGATATCTACATCGGGATTCCCTTGATTCTGTTATCGCGATATCCGATGAAAATGGACAAATAACAGATAGGGTTCACTACAGCCCTTTCGGACAACGGCGAGTCGCAATGATTGATGAGTCAGAGGAAAGTCCGCCCCAGCCTGGCGGTGGTGAAATTATAAAACGTGGATTCACTGGTCATTCACACCTACTATCTTCAGGGCTAATTCATATGGGAGGACGAGTGTATGATCCAGGCATTGGACGATTCGTTTCCGCCGATCCTTTCATCCAGTCTCCAACAAATGGTCAGAGCTTTAACCGCTATAGTTACGTTCTGAATAATCCACTTTCCCTGGTGGACCCTAGCGGATACGCTAGTTTTTTTAAGTCTATTCGAAGATTGCTAAAAGATAGTGTCACAATAATAGATCGGGAAGTTCTTAGAGCGACCAAAAAAATTCTGAAAGATCCTGATTATTATATGGATATGCACAGGAAAACCTTCGCAAGAGGAGGAGTGACTGGTCATTTGGTTTATGAGAACAACCAGGTCAAGATTGAGGAAACCATACAGGATATCAATCATAAGATTCATTTTGTTGGCCATTCGACTACTGTTAAGGACCTCGTTCGTGACAACAAAGGAATACGGGTAGTGGGTGGAATCATCGCATCAGCCTATGGTGGACCATGGGGAGCTGCTGGGTGGGCTTCCTATCTAGCGGATATAAATGGTGCATCCTTTAACGACATTATTAAAGCGGGCGCTATTAGCTATGTTAGTGCTTCTGGTTCCAGTGCTATCAGCGGGATGTTTCCAGGGGCTTCTGATGCTTTTCTTGCCGTAGCTAATGCGAGCTTTCAAGGTGCTGTTGCCGAAGCAACCGGAGGTGACTTTGAGGACACTTTCCTGATTACGATCGTTGCATATGGTGCAAAAACTTACTATGAGAGAGTCACTGGAGGAATGAGCCCTCATATTCAACCAGGTGAGACACGTCCTGAAGGGGAAGGTTATGTTTATGAGCCTAATCCTGATGGGACTATTCCCGAAACTGATCGCTGGAAAAACATTTCCGGAATAAATGAAGAGGCAAATGGTGGATTCTTTCATGATAGCCTAATTCAAGGTGGGCCGGTAAGTACTGCCATCAATTACGGAGTTCCCGGTGGACATGGAATATCCGCAATACATGACATCTGGCTGAACCGAATAGCACCGGATATAAGTAAATCACTAGTAAACGTGTTGAGTATGATCCCGGCAGCTATCGTGCATACGGTCGGCCTCGTAGGTGTTTATCCAGAGGTAATTCATGTGGTAGATTAGGTCGGGAAATTTGGGCCCGGTTGGAAATAAAGCATTTGGTCGTTTCGCTTCATTGTTTGGCCATGCACAAATCGCCCAGCAGAATGCCAATGTCTGAGCTTTGATAGAAAATATGGCGTCTTGAATTCAACTAGTAAGTGCAACTCGTCAAAGAAGGGAAAGCTGGGATAATGT
>JAALKB010000302.1 GCA_011088265.1 Gammaproteobacteria bacterium | reverse complement strand
CCGGGGTCTCAATCCCGACACTGGATTTTGCCAGCGCACATTAATTTAAACAAATTACCCTAACGCAGTCAATATCAATAATTCTTTTGGGCAAACTGTTGGGCAAAGATTTTTTTACCCATCAGTTTGCCCAAACCGTATAAGGATTTTCATAAAATCCTTATTTACCAAGGGTTATACGATATCGTGTCCGTGAATATAATGTTCATAATTAGTCAAAATCTCATATTTTCTCATGAAGGACAAAACAGAATCATATAACACCAATTATCCGTATAAGTCATTGAAATAGAAAGCTTTTAGTAATATCAATCAATCTCATACGGTTTATATCAGTATCATAAATGCAAATTTTTCTTTGCCCATAAGCTTGCCCAAACCTTACAATCTATTTTGCCCAAATGTTCACCCAGAACATAACCAGACGAATAGAAGGAAGGTATGAGCAAGCAATCTTTACCATTATCCGACACCACCATCAGAAAAGCCAAAGCTATAGACAAGGAATTCACCCTATCGGATGGCCGTACCGGGCTTACATTGAGAGTGTTCCCTTCTGGCCGTAAATCGTTTTGCTGGCGTTATGTCGACAAACATCGCAATAACAAAATGAGTCGAATTGAGTATGGTGACTACCCGTCAAGATCCCTTGCTGATGCTAGACAAATTCATATAACTGCAAAATCAGCAAGAAAAAACGGTAAAGACCTTAAAGACCAGCAAATATTGCTGTCTGTAATTATCAGCGTTACAAAGGAAAAAAATCATAATAACAAACACACATCTGACTATACGGTAAGCAACTTAGTCGACGATTATTGGGAAGAGCATGTCATTCCAAATATAAAGGATAAAAAGCCATACAAGACAAGAATAAAAAAACATATGTTATCTTTATTAGAAAATCACCATGCAGACAACATCCCAGCACTTACTATTCAGGAACTCTTAGAAAGAATAAAAAACGAACACAGCTTTAAAACAATGTGCGATGTCGTTACATTTAATAAAGCTATGTGGAACTGGGGAATAAGAAATTTCAAATTAAAAACAAATCCTTTTGACTCAATAACCACCAGGTGTACAAGCAATGTGAGAACTCAATATTACTCTGTTGAAGAACTCTGGACTTTGCTAAACAACCCAGAGTCGATAGTATTCCCAAAAGACCATTATTCTATAATGAGAGCCTTAATCCTTTGTGGTAACAGACTTAATGAGCTAATGAAATCACGTATCAATGAATTTGATTTTGAAAATAACATTTGGACGATACCTGCAGAAAATCTAAAATCAAATAAGCAAACGATGCTGAATAAAGGGATTGCAAAACCTTTTCATATACCTATGTCAAGGCAATTTAGCCAACTAATGTCTGACTGTATTGATAAATATTCAAATACAACTCACGTATTTGCGACAAGAAAAAAAGTTTATATCAATGGGTTATGGCAAGTTCCAGACTCAGGACACCTGGATGAACGCACATGGCGCAATTCCGTAAATGAGTATAGGGATATATACAAAATTCAAGATAGGAATAACCATGATTTCAGAAGAACGCTTGAAACACATTTAGGTGATCTTGGTACACCAGACGACGTAACAACAATAATGACCGCCCATCGAAGGAAAGGGATAAGCAGAGTATACAACCATTCAAAACAGTTACACACTTTAAGAACAGGCTATCAGTTATGGGCTGATTTCCTTGACTATATAAGCCAGAAACCTGTATCAGTATCAAAAAAATTTGATATGCAGGTCCCTGGCCCTGAATTAAAAAAAATATTTCAAAAATTTCATTATCAGGTTTATTTAATAGAAACACTTTCAGGTATGGGCTTGCAACAATAACTGATAGAATTGACTACTAAGTAAATCTGATCGTAACCAGGCAACCCTGCCCTCAGTAATCTTAACTGGCTTGGGTAAGTTGCCTTTCTTAATTTCCCGATAGATGGTCGCCTTAGATAAAGTTGTAAATTCGCAAACATCATGGATAGTTAAAAGATTATTCTCCGTAATTTTAAGAGTCGTCATACTTTACCCTCCACCCACTGATTAAACCGATCCAGGTTAAACACCTGATCACCATCGGGTGTGTAGCACCAGACACTGCCTTCCGGCCAATAGCCCTTATCAATATTGCCTTGGATCATTTTCTGGCTATATCCAGTCAGGTTTGCAAATTGCACTGGGGTGATCCATTGAGGTGCTGCGTTCATAACCACTCTCCCATTAAAACTGTATAGCTATCTGACATTGATTCACTAACGCCTGTTCCTTCCTACTAATGTTCCGTTTCTCACGCCTCCTCTTGTTCATCAGTTCCGACCCGATCTGACCTAAACGCTCACTGACTCTCATCTCCACAGTCAGAGCCTGCAGTTCGTCATAGGGTTTCTGGCGGGTCTTGTGTTCAAGCTCGAGCCAGCGGTTGATAATGGCCTCTGTGAACTTAGGACTGAGATTAGCGACCAGGTTGATGGATTCGTCACGGTTTAATCGGCACAGTTGCATGGGTCGGCCCTGCTTATTGGGACTATTCTGTTTTTCCCTGATTTCGGGAAAAGCCCGGATGACACCCCTTCCAGCCAGCTCCCGAATTTTTACAAGGACATGGTCATGCCGCTTATTGGTCAACTGGGCAATCTCGAGGGAAGTCATGGTTAAGGTTGCAACAGGGTTCATCAGGTCGTGTTTAGTTGAATCAGTCATGGGACTTACCTCATGTCACTGGCGGCCAAAATGACGCTGCAAACGCTGGATCAATTGAAGTCGGCGATGAAGGGACATCCGATAGCCAGCGACCAGTGTGTGGGCCAGCAGATCGTTCAGAAGGAAATGATGATGAGGGCGGTAGCGGTCACCCTGGTTCGACAGGCTCTCGACCCGGTAACATCGCTCCATTACAAATTGCTTATCATCCTGTTCGATGAGTTCATTAACCAGGTTACGGATATTATTGAGCACCAGGATATGGCTTCTGCCCGTCAGGAACGACATTTTCAGGGGGGATATGGCCTTGCAATGCTGTTTAAGACAGCCGTGATGTTTGTCCAGCATACAAAG
>JAALKB010000301.1 GCA_011088265.1 Gammaproteobacteria bacterium | reverse complement strand
GTTTCTGCTACCAGCCCTGCTTCTCATTTATGAAAACATGGCAGCAAGGTTTTTTAACCAAAGGGCTGTGTTACCTGCTATGACATCGTGATAGTATGGATTTTCGCTAGTAAACACATGTCTAGTAAACACACATGAGGTGAAATCAATGGAACGAGATACACAGCATACTCTGCGAAAAATCGCTACTGGGATATTCGTCATTATCGGGATGCTTATTGTAAGCACTGCCAGGGCTGAGTGGAATTTTGATGACGGTTCTCGCTATGGCAGTTTTAAATATGCGTCACAAGTAAAAGGGGATCAGTTTGATTACGGATTCAGCGGCGAAGATAGGTACCAGGTATCCAACACTGAACTCCAATATAACCAACGAACCACCGATGGTGCCTGGCATTTCGCCAACGCATATCATCGGGATGAAGCACATTTTCAACTGGGTGCATCCTACAAAAAACTCCGGCTGGATGCATTTAGCGGTTACGGAAAAACCCGAGCCAGAGCAACACATCGATATTCCGAGATTGACCCTTTCCTATTTCACGGAGGAAACAACCAATCTTTTGAGTTTTCGGGATTAGCAGCATCACATTTAGTTAGTCCCCAAAAAACGGTGAATTTGTTGTATACCCGGATTAAATCCAATGGTCTTGATGATCGAGAGGTTTATGGGCTGGAATTCGCCAGCAATAATTTTGGAGTTTCTTTTATGCAGGTTAATCGGGGAGAGCAAAATGCAGGATCCGCATTCTCTGTCACGAGTCAACATAAGAAGCATGAGTTTAGCTTCGATTACCTGGAACAGGTTAACGATGTTTCCCTCTCCCAGTTATCCTATCAAACCCATCATCGGGGTAAGCGATATCAGGTTTCGTTGCAGGCCGTCGAGAACCCTCTGTATGAAATCAAAACTGAAAACAAAATTGTGTTTTCCCTGGGGTTTGATGTGGGTTCGAAAAACCGGTTTTATGCCAATGAAGAAGAATCCGATGAGGAGTCGGAGAAAAAACCCGGAAAAAGTACCTATTTATTTGGTGCTATTGGAGTAGGATTGGGCGTGGGCATGAGCTCTGGAAGTGGGAGTTCGGATGATTCTTCCCGAGCAACATCACAGCATGCTGCGGCGAGAACCGTTCTTAACAGAATCAATCCCACCTCAGTCGCGATTAATCGTGAGCATGGTGGATACGTGTATCGAAATGCTGATGGTAGCTATTCAAGCACTGAGCCTCTCACCGGAACTAACGACAGTATTTCCTTACCCCATCCATTTTTTATTACTCCCACGGGTACGACTACCACCGCTAGTTATCATACCCACGCTATGACAGTGAAAACTTTTCGGAACAGGACTTGCTTTCGGATCGGGAATTCGCTCTCGATGGTTATCTTGGAACTCCCGGTGGTCAATTCAAATATCATAACTACATCACGGGAGCTATTACAACATTAGGGACTATCGCAAACTAATATTTGGACTTGATTCCTACCATGGTTTTGTTTTAGCTGATTGACATTAGTCGGTCCTGCATTTGTCCGATTTCATCTTCGTTCGCCAGGAGGTTGGGTTTAAGTCGCATGGCTTCCAGGCGTGCTGGCTTTGTGCTTATGTGACTCAATGCCTTAGCTACCGATTCCGCATTGATAGGATCGTTGCAAATAAGTGCCATGTCACATCCCGCCTCCAGAGCCAAACCGGTTCTTTGTAATGGTGTACCGGCATCGTGGGCACCTTTCATTGATAAATCGTCGCTAAATATGAGCCCATCGAAGCCAATCCTCTGGCGCAAAATCTGCTTGATCCAGTACGGAGAAAATGTCGGAATGCTATCGTTGATTTGTGGGAATAGAACATGGGCTGTCATCACCCCGCCGAGTTTGCTGGCAAGGGCCTGATAGGGGATCAGGTCACTATTTTGTAATTCCTCAATTGTCCGATTATCTATGGGTTTCATGAGATGAGAATCCCCCGTTACGCCACCATGACCAGGAAAATGTTTACCTGTTGCAGACATGCCAGTACTATTCATGCCGTCAATAAATGCATTGGCCAGTTCGGTGACGACGGTTGCTGAATAGTGGAAAGATCGGTCGCCGATGACAGCGCTGTCGTCATTAGCCTGATCCAGTACAGGGGCAAAACTAAAGTCAATTCCAACGTCGGCTAATTCGCTCGCCATGATTCTGCCCGCTGATTTTGCAAGGGATAGCGCTTCTTCAGGAGATACATCGTATCGAATGCCGAATTTTTGTACTGGAGGAAGTGGGAAGAAGCCGTCTCTAAAGCGTTGTACCCGACCGCCTTCCTGGTCCACCGCAACCAATAAAGAAGGAGACCGAAGAGACTTGATCTCCAGGATCAGGTTTTTGACCTGAGTTTTTGATTCAAAATTTCGGCTAAATAGAATAACTGCTCCGATGCTGGGAGCGCGAAGAAAATCCCGCTCATGATCCGTCAGGGAGGTTCCTTGTACATCCACCATTAGCGGCCCTAAAGGTAAATTACACACGTATATTAACCTCTGTTTGGGGGGCGACCATGTTGAACAGCTCAATTAAGTCATTGTTTCTCATGCGGATACAACCCTTGGATCCCACTCCTCCCATTCTTACTTCTTCTGGGGCGCCATGGATATAGATGTAGCGACGCATGGTGTCAACCGAACCCAAACGATTAAAACCTGGCTCGCAGCCGCTTAGCCAAAGGATGCGGGTTAGTATCCAGTCCCGGTGGGGTTGTTCGGCGCGCATGCCTTTTTTATAGATTTCACCGGTTGGCCTCCTGCCAACAAAAACCGTGTTTATGGGTTGGTTATCGCCGATTCTGGCCCGAATACAATGTTTCCCGAGAGGAGTGCAACCACTGTCATTTTGCTGTCCATGGCCATTTAGGCCGGTCGAGATGGAGTAGTGTTTTACTTTTTCGATGCCTTGAAAGACCGATAGTGTCTGTTTCGACAAGGAAATATCCAACTTCAGAGGCGAGTTCATGACTGAATAAGTAGGTAAATGTCAAACATCAATGTGTCGCCCAGCTTGTTGTCTGGTCTGTTGTTTAATCTCTTAGGGTTTAATTCCCCGCTCCTTGGGGCGTAAGATGTATGGGTG